>JABMOJ010000390.1 GCA_013204195.1 SAR86 cluster bacterium | reverse complement strand
TGGTTACAGATGCAAACATATTTGCTTCTGAAGCCATCGCACTTGAGCACGAAGCAGTCCGTCAGCTTTATGATGCTGCCTGTCTGCCGCCGGCCAGAAAAGTCCTGGCCACTGCGGATATACATGTAGGTTTCGGCATACCAATAGGATGCGTCCTGGGGTTACAGGATGCTGTGATGCCTGCCGCTGTCGGTTACGATATCAATTGCGGTATGAGACTTTTAAGCACCCCATTTTACAAAGGCGATATCGATACTGACAGGATTATCCCCGCTAGATTTTTGAAGTGCGTTACTTTTGATGAACTGGGTCCTGCGCTTTTTTATGATGTGCGGTTTGACGCCAAAGGCCAGTCTCTGAATCATCCATTGGATGCGGCCGAACATGCTGGCGCCGAGATTCTGATTTCTGATGCAAACTTTGGCTGTGGTTCTAGCCGGGAACACGCTCCTCAGGCGATTCAGAAGTTTGGTTTGAAAGCGGTTATCGCTGATTCGTTTGCCGAGATCTTTCATGGCAACTGCACGACTCTGGGTATTCCCTGTGTGGTGATGGCCAACCAGGACAGGACGAAGCTGGCGGAACTGATCGCGGCTGACCCCGACGCGGAGCTGATTATCGATATTGAAGCTCTGCAAGTGATTTGCGCCAATAATATATTTACCATTACGATGAAGACCAGTGCTCGAGAGGCCTTATTGTCGGCCAATTATGATCCCCTTGATACGCTGATGAGAACCCTCGATAAGGTGGACCAAACGGCCCAACGACTTGGCTATGCATAAGTAGACGATTGGCAACCAGGCTAGTGAGTAATCGGAAATTACAACGCAGTCCGGGCTGATAAATGGAGTGGCATGTGCGCAAGAAAATTGAAATTTATGATACGACGCTGCGAGATGGTAATCAGGGCGAGGGTATCAATCTCAGTCTGGGTGACAAGCTGGATATAGCCCGAGCTTTGGATGCGATGGGTATCGACTTTATTGAGGGCGGCTGGCCCGGGTCGAACCCCAAGGACGATGAGTTTTTCGTTCGTGCTCAGGATTTAGACCTCACAACCTCGAAGATTGTGGCCTTCGGTTCGACTCATCGTGCCGAGAGTAAACCTGCTGATGATTTCTTCCTGCAAAAATTGATTGCAGCCCAAGCTGATGTGATCTGCATTTTTGGAAAATCTTGGGATCTGCATGTTGAACAGGCCCTGAGAATTAGTGCTGATACTAACTTGAACATGATATCGGGCTCTGTCAGCCATTTGTTAAAGGCTACCGGTAAGCCAGTTTTTTATGATGCGGAGCACTTTTTTGATGGTTTTAAAAGTGATCCTGGCTATGCCCTGGCTTCGATTCAGGTGGCCACTGATGCAGGCGCGACTCGGGTCATTCTCTGCGACACTAACGGTGGTGTTATGCCTCATGATCTTGCCCATGCCGTCCGTGAAGTGCGCAAGGCCATACCCGGTATCAAGCTCGGTATCCATGTCCACAACGATGGTGGTTTGGGTGTGGCGAATACGCTACGCGCTATCGAAGAAGGTGTGATTCAGGTTCATGGGACCATCAACGGTATCGGTGAGCGCTGCGGCAATGTGGACTTAACCAGTGTGCTGGGTAATCTTGAACTGAAGCTGGGCTATCAGTGTTTGCCTGAAGGTAAGCTCAAAAATTTGACCAACCTGTCGAAACGCGTGTGGGAATATTTGGGGATCTCCGGGCCTTCCGGACAGCCATTTGTTGGCCCGTCAGCCTTCGCTCATAAAGGCGGCGTACACGTTAGTGCTGTGCAGCGCAATCCGGAAACCTACGAGCACATTAAGCCCGAACTTGTGGGTAATTCGCGAAAAATACTGATCAGTGAGCTGGCAGGGGGTTCGAATCTGCGTGCCAAGCTGTCTAATCGTTATCCAGAGCTGGCCAGTACCGTCTTGGTAAAAGGTATTCTTGAAGAAGTTCAAGACCGCGAACACGCGGGTTATTCCTACGAAAATGCCGATGGCTCTTTCGACTTATTGGTTCGGCGCCATTTAGGCAAGTTCAACCCTGTGTTCGAGCCGATGTACTACCGGATTTACAGTCCGAGTAATGAAGGCTCGCGGGATGATAACCACTCGGATATCGATGGTCTGATTGAGGCGTCAGTTAAGGTCCAGGTAGGCGGTGGTGTGCAATTGTGTGCTGCTGAAGGCCATGGTCCGGTTGATGCTTTGAACAAAGCGTTGCGTCAAGCCTTGCTGGCTCAATTCCCGGTCCTAAGCGACCTGCACCTAACGGATTACAGCGTTAAGGTCATCAACAGCACCGAGGAAACCGCAGCCAAGGTGCGGGTCTACCTCGAGCACAGTTTTGAGGGCGAAATATTTGGTACGGTAGGTGTCAACGTCGATATTATTAAGGCGAGCTGGAGCGCCCTCGTTGAGGCTTATCACTACGCCTTGCTGCAACATATTGATTTCACCAGTGAGGTGCAGGAAAGTGTCGGTGCCAAGGCGTTAGATCAGCAGGTCTCCCCGAAAGCTTAATCTTGCTGGGGGTCTTGTTCATCAGACGGGGCAGATGGGTTATGGTAAGACAATCATCATCAGTCAGGTTAACGGAGAAGATATGAAAGTTGACAGTCACTTATCGGCGGATTGGCACAAAATTCCTGCGCAGGTCAAAGAAATTGAAGCGCAAGGTTATGACGGCGCGGGTACCGCCGAGATGAATCACGATCCGTTTTTTCCCTTGATGTTGGCCGCAGAGCACAGTGAACGAATTCAGGTCTACACCAGTATCGCTGTTGCCTTTGCCCGCAGTCCGATGATTTTGGCCAACATTGGCCACGACTTGAATGCCTATTCTCGAGGGCGTTTTACCATGGGGTTGGGCTCTCAGATTCGCCCGCACATCACCAAACGTTTCAGCATGCCGTGGGGTGCACCTGCAGAACAGATGAAGGAGCTGGTTCAAGCTATGCGGGCTATTTGGGCGAACTGGTATGACGGTGTGCCGCTGGACTTTACCGGCAAATATTATAACCATACGCTGATGACACCGGCATTCACGCCTGAGAACAAAGAATTTGGCGCGCCTCGAGTAATTCTTGCCGCGGTGGGTCCAGTGATGACCCGGGTTGCTGGTGAAGTGGCCGATGGCTTGATCATTCATCCCTTTAGTAATGAAAAATATATTCGTGAAGTTACGCTGCCTGCGGTTGACGAAGGCCTGCGGCGTTCCGGTCGCTCGCGCAAGGACTTTGAAATTTCTTACTCGCCTTTTATTATTTCCGGTAAGGACGAGGCGACCTTTGAAGCGCAAAAACTGGCAGCAAAGAATCGAATCGCTTTTTACGGTTCAACACCAGCGTACAAGGGCGTGATGGGCGTGCATGGTTGGGGTGATATGCAGCCAGAATTAAATGCTATGTCGAAGCAAGGCCAATGGCAGGCCATGGGCCAGCTGATTACCGATGAGATGCTTAACACCTTTGGTGTGATGGGTGAGCCAGACACGCTGGTGGCTGAAATTCAGCGGTGTTATGGCGATATCGCCGACCGAACCGGTGGTGGTTTTACCTTCGTTGATACCGATCAGCGCCTGCAAATGATTGCTGATCTGCGAGCGGGCTGATCGGGAGTAGCGAGACTATGTCCGCAGTCCCCATGGCGGTGCGCTGGGAGTCGGGTCAGTTGATACTGCTCGACCAGACTCAGTTACCCCATGCGGAAGTTTTGTTTGTCTGCGAGACGATAGAGTCAGTATTCACGGCTATCACTTCCCTCAAAGTCAGAGGCGCGCCGGCCATTGGGATCGCGGCGGCCTATGGATTGCTGGTGGGACTCGACGTCACCGATGACCTGATGGCCCGACTCAAATCCAGAGTTGATTACCTCGCTAGCGCTAGACCGACTGCGGTTAATCTGGCGTGGGCGCTGAGCCGCATGCTTAATTGCGCCCTTACGTCGACTGGCCTGTCCGGGTCCCAGCTAGTCCAACGTCTGGAGCGAGAGGCGATCGCGATCCACGCCGAAGACCGCCTTGCCTGTCAGGCGATTGGCGCGGCGGGGGCCCCTATCGTTAGTCAGTATCCCAACGTTCTGACCCATTGCAATGCCGGTGCCCTGGCAGTATCAGCGCTCGGTACCGCGTTGGCACCGATCTATGTAGCGGCGGCACAAGGGGTTGCGGTGCACGTCTTCGTGGATGAGACTCGACCCTTGCTGCAGGGCGCACGATTGACGGCCTTTGAGCTCGGCAGGGCCGGTGTTCGTCGAACGCTGATTACGGATAATATGGCAGCCCATGTGATGGCCTGCGGTCAGGTTGATATGGTACTTGTTGGTGCTGATCGCGTGGCTGCCAATGGCGACACTGCTAACAAGATAGGTACTCTGAATCTGGCGATTCTTTGTGCCTATTACCAGATTCCTTTTTATGTGGCGTGCCCGGCGTCAACCATCGATCGACAGACGCCTTCTGGTGAACAGATTCCCATCGAGCAACGACATGCTGATGAAGTCCGTTATTTCGGCGAGCATCTGGTTGCTGAAGCCAATACGCCGGTTTTCAATCCGGCCTTTGAT
>JABMOJ010000389.1 GCA_013204195.1 SAR86 cluster bacterium | reverse complement strand
GCTACCAGGGCCACCATGACGACGGCCAGTGCGCCGGTGGCACCGGAAATCATGCCTGGCCGGCCGCCGATGCAAGCGGTGATCAAGCCGACCATAAACGCCGCATAAAGACCGACTAAGGGATCAACCCCCGCGACGAAGGCAAAGGCTATCGCCTCAGGAACCAGCGCGAGTGCGACGGTTAAGCCAGATAAAATGTCGTTCTTAGCGGTGGTCACGCGGGCAGGCTGGATCTCAAACATGCAATGATCTCAATGTTTCTGAAAAGAATAGGGCAAGTGCCCAATGCCGCGGTTGTCAGGAACGCAGTCTGTCAGGACAGTCGATTAATTGCTGCGTCTGGTCGCGAGATCCGTTCAGCCAGGGTGGGCGTTGTTGCGGTGGTACGACCAGATGGTGGGCGGGAGTTTACGTTATGCGGCGTTGCGACACAAATTCCACTCTCAGGTGCGCCACGGGGCTAGGTTGGGCTATGTTGGGTTATGTTGGGCTATGTCGCGATATAGGGTGCAACGTCAAAGCCGAACATGCCGTAGCGTGCGTCCACGGCTGCCAAGGTTTCCGAACACCAATAGTCGGATCCTGGCGCTGGAAAACCCAGCACCGTGCGCTGCTCGACCGTTGCCCCAGCAATCAACCGTTCCAGAAACTTGTCGTCTCGATAGGCCTGCCATGCCCAGCCAGTATGTAGCGTGCTGATCCACTCGCTGGCTGCTTTGCGGTAGGTTAGGTTGTGGGCAAGTCGCCGCGCGCCAGGCGCCAGCGGCGTGCCGCGGTGCCAAGTATCATGCCGGTACAACAAGAGATCACCGCGGCGATACAATGTGCGTACTTCCCGTTCGTACAGCAACTGGCGAAAACCTGCTGAGGCGGGACGCTGGCTGGCAAAATACGTCTCTGCGGCTTCACGATTGTTGATATACCGCAGGTCACCGATGCCCGGCGAGTCGATAATCGGCCACCGATAAGCCGGATCGTTCGCGCCTGTGCGCGGCACTACCGCCGTACCACCGAGTTCATCCTCGGCGTCGCTCAGGTATAGGATCATCTCCACAGCCTCTGGCCGTTGCCAGGGGGGTGGGTGAACCAGCGAGTGGTTCGGATAGTCCACGTGAATACGCTGGTCAGCGTTATCCTGAAGTCCAGGGGGCGCGGGTTGATTAGCGTCACGACCGTACTTAGGCCAAAGGTCCGATTGGCTTAACCGCAATGTATCAACCGCCACCCCCAGCAAGTCGCTCACGGCTTGTAATAACTGCGGGTGTAGGGTGACTTGGTTGAATACATTGATTTTGGCGGGAAAGTTCAAGGCGCCGGCACTGCCAAAATCGGTGAAGTCAGCGGCTGCGGCGCTACCAGCTGCTGGATAGTGCGCGCCAGCTGCCTCGGCCAATTCATCCACCATCGTTTCGGGCAGTAGGCCGCTGACAAAAGCATAGCCTGAGTCTCGCCACTGTTGTACTTGGGCGTCCGTCAGGCGCTGGTCATTCGTGACAGGTTGGGCGGTAACGGTTTTTGGCGGCATTGGCGGCTCCGAATCGTTCGGTGTCAGGACACCGTTTCGTCAATTTTCTCGAGACCACACCACATGGCGATAAAGACGGCGATGGTGGCAGTGATCCGTTCGATGGAAGCGATGCTAACCCGCTCGTCAAAACCGTGGATATTATCGGACCAAGGGCCATAAACCAGGCAAGGTGTGTCATCGTAAAGGGCGAATACGCGCGCGTCGAGATAGGCCAAGGAAGTCATGGATTGCAGTTCCTGTTGAAAGACCGAGCGGTGAGCCAGGGTTAAGGTTTGTTCCGCGGCGCTGCCTTCCTCCAGCTCATAGCCTTGAGCCATAAAACCGTTGAACTCGACTTCTGGCGGATTGTTGGAAAGGAACGGGTGGCTACCAGCGGCCTGGCGGATAAAGTCTTCAATCTCGCGGGCGCCCTGTCTAGCATCCTCGCCGGGATACAGTGCCGTGCGGACTTCAAAGGTGCACCAGGCTGGCACGGACGAAGCCCAGTCGCCACCGCTGATTTTGCCGACGTTGACGTTGATGGGCTTCTCGAGCTCAGCGAAGTGGGGGAAATTGACCTTCAGATCATTGCGTCCCTGCTCGAAGTCTTTGAGCTGGTTGATCAAGTACATCGCCGCATCAATGGCATTGGCTCCACTGCTGGCTTCAGCGACGTGGACCGGTCGCCCGCGAACGTGGACCTTGAACCAGATGACGCCCACGTTGGCCCTGACCAGAGTGTTGTTCATGGGTTCGGGAATGATGGCGGCATCGGCGCGGTAGCCCCGTATTAGCGCGGAAAGCGCGCCATTGCCGGTACATTCTTCCTCGGTGACGGATTGCACATAAACTGTGGCGGCGGGCTGATAGCCTAATTGCCGCAAGGCATCCAGGGCGAAAATATTGGCGGCGATGCCGGCCTTCATATCGCCGCTGCCACGACCATACAGCCAGTCTCCATCAATGTGCGGCTCAAATGGGGGGCGGGCCCACATATCCAAAGGCCCGACCGGCACCACATCAATGTGACCATTGAGGATCAATGATTGTCCCGTTTCCTGCTTGGGGCGGTGGGTACCGACTACGTTGATGGCATTGCTGTAGTCCACATCTACGGGGGAAAATCCCGGGTGAGACTCGATGGCTGAAACATCGATCTGCCAGCGGTCCATGGTTAAACCGCGAGATTGCAGCGCCTTGAACAAAAAATCCTGGGCGGTGTGTTCCTGCCCACGGACCGAAGGATGGCGCACCAGGTCCTGAGTAAAAGCCAGCTGATTCGCCATATTGGCTTTTACAGCCTGAATAATATCTTGTTCGATTTTAGTGTCTAAAGACATGTTTTTACTCTGTCAAAAAAGTGATCTGTCTGCATGCTATCAGCTGATTCGCAGGAGTGCGAATACTGCATCGGCGACTGGGACCGTTAATTGCCATCCGCAGTGACAATCAATACTGTATCGACGTGGAAATTTGTTACTATCGGGGCGAAGCGGTGAACCACCAATAATTTTTATACGATATTCAGACCAATTGAACGAGCAGGGAGACAGTATGACGGTAACGTGGAACTATGGTGACATTCTCGATGCGGTGGGCGATGTAGTGCCTGGTGACAGGCCCGCACTGATTCATGGTGACAGAGTGGTGACTTGGTCTGAATTCGTCGCTCGGAGTAATAATCTCGCGGCTAATATGCTGGGCAATGGTGCCAAACCGAATGACAAGATCGCAATTTATATGCGTAATCGACCTGAATATCTCGAGGGTTTGACCGCCGCATTTAAAGCCCGTCTTACCCACGTTAATGTTAATTACCGTTATATCGATAACGAACTCATCTACCTGCTAGACAATGCCGATGCGACGGTTTGCATTTATGCGGCGGAATTTGCCCCAAACGTCGCGCAAATTCGTGGCCAGTTGCCCCAAGTCACTCAGTGGATCGAGGTCGACGATGGCCATCTGGGGTTGGAAGATGCATTGCATTACGAAGACCTGGCGACCACCGGTGATGGCGCGACCCTGACGCATCAGCGGAGCCCCAACGACCAGCTGTTTATTTATACGGGCGGCACCACCGGTATGC
>JABMOJ010000388.1 GCA_013204195.1 SAR86 cluster bacterium | reverse complement strand
GGCCTGCACAGGTCCATAACGCATTATGTGACAAAGAATATAGGGCACCCAAAGTAACGCGGTAAAAACGGCCGTGAGTATCAGCATTTGTAGTTCAATCGTCATAGTGCGCTCCCGTTATGATTAAATTAATTCCCGTTATCGTCTTAGCCGGTAAACCTTCAGTGATGAATAGGTGATTTACCGTAAGCTAGACGATCTAGGATTAATTTTCAACCAACGAAGCATGCAGGCACCACGAGCGAAATTATACGGTCTTCTCGCATTACCAGCGCGAGTTGGATAGTGGCTCATGTCATTTGCCACATGTACAACTCGCGCCAACTGGGCACGTCGTTTTGCTCGAATTTCTGCCTTTGATATCGGTTAGCGATGCGCGCATCCGACCCGCCAATCATGGCGCCTCAGTTTCAATCTCGATGTCCGTGTCGATGTCCGTGTCGATGTCCGTGTCGATTTCGTTGATCTCAACCTCGAGTTGCTGGTAATTGTACTCAAGCATACTTTCGGTATCTTCCGCGTAATCCTGAATGGCCGCATAGATCTGCGCGGTTTGTCCGTCAATCATATAAAACCGACTCGCGTCCAGGGCAGGTAAAGCAATGATTTTGCCGCGCGTGAAGCCACCAACAGTGAAATGATCAAACCCACCATTTTCGTTAATGATAGCGTTCGTCACTACCGCTGCCTGAAGCCTTTCGAGGTCGCGATCATCCTTGAGAAGGATAACCGGCTTGCGTAAGCCGCTCACTAGCTCACCGCGCCTCTCACTTCTGAACGTATTCAAGTTGGCTCCCTTGGGCAACTTAACCAGCTCAACACTCGGCGAGTTACTCAACAAAGCGCCTTCCTCAAACTCAAAGCTGACAATAGCAGTGTCGGCACCTGACTGGCGTCGACGGGCCAGAACACTATCCAAAACAGCGATCGAGGTTTTTCCAGAGGCACTTTTCTCGGAAAGAATAAAGTTACTCGGTTTTACCTCGGCGCCTATCTTGTGCCGCTTCACCAAGTCGTAGACCATCCTCGCCACATAAAACTCTCCGCCAGGGAAATTACCATTTTCAAACTGCCTGAAGAGCTGGCGCTCCTTTTGGCTAGGATGCTGCCTGAGATACGCTTGAACCCTAGCTTTCCTATCCTGAAAGGATGTTCGTTCTTGAATAAAGTTGAAATCATAGAGATCTTCAGATCTCAGTCTGTAGCTGTCACTAAAAAGTGCCAGTCCATTCACATCAAACATTTCTGTATTGTTAGGTGCACTGATATCGAAATTGGAGCCAGGCTCGTTGATGACATAGGGCGTTAGCACGATGACGACTTCGCGCTTTGAAGCGGCTTTACGGGTTGCGCCAAACAGCCGGCCGATAAGGGGTATATCACCGAGTATGGGTATCCGGTTCTTGACATCCTCCTTATCAGAGGTGATCAGACCACCAATGATAATGGGGGTTCTATCCGCGATTCGAGCGAATGTCTGTACTCGCCGCAACGAAGCACCGGGTTTAGTCGCAATAACGATTCCGGAATCATTACGTACCTCACCGTTATTCGCAGATACGACAGCCTCAACCGACACATCGATCTCCATGCTAACAAATTGATTATCGGCAGATACCCGAGGGCGCAAATTTAGGGTAATGCCGGGTCTGATTTCCTCGAAAGTATAGGCGGATCGAACGACATCACCTGTCGAGCTGATTGTTGCTTCCGCTATTGGAAACTGAATAATATCGACAACTTGAATAATCGCTTGGCGATTATTCAGCGCGAGCACGCTGGGTCTCGACAGCACTTCGGCCTTGCCGTTGGCAACCAGGGCTTGGAGCTGAATCAACCTGCTGGAGACATCGCCGGCATCTGGCACGTTGTCGGTGAATACATCCACTACTCTCGATCCACCCGCGGCAACCGGCGAGGTGATAAGTCCGCCAACCTCGAAATAATTGCCACCACTTTTTTGCTTCGAAAATTTGACGCCCGACTCTCGAAGTGCATCTTCGCTAACCTCGAGGACAAGACCTTCAATGTATATCTGTCTTGCCTCAAGATCTAAGCTTTGGACTAAATTGACCAACTCAGCAAACTTAGGTTGCTGGCTGGCATGAAAGAACACGAGAAGCTGATCTGTCTCTCCTGAGTGCGGCTTACGCATCGCGTGAAGTGTCTGTTCAGAACTGCTCGAAGAACCGCTACTACTGCTCCGGCTACTGCTACTGCTACTGCTCCGACTACTGCTTTTGCTACTGCTAGAATCTTGAGCCTCTCCACTAAATTCAAGCCGATCTTCATCCACAGGCGGCGGCAACATAACTAATGGTAAATCATCACAGCGATAGGTTTTCGCTGAGCTTTTCGACTTTGACGCGGTCGAATCCAGGGCTACGGTGGTGTAGCCTACCGAGTCTAGTATTTGCAAAATCTGCGACACATCCTGATTAGCGATATGCAGAAATTCGATCTCTAGGTCTCGCAAATCGTAGGAATTCCCCGCGCATTCCTCAGCATTGCCAGCAGGCATCGCAAGAATGGTTGAGGAATAGACACTCAGGGCTATCCAAATAGAAACAGCCAGCACACTGACACTTCGCAACGGCATCATCGGGCTTCAACCAGGCGGCGCAACGTGGCGGACAACAACGGTAAAGTTAAGGCGACTAGCGTAAATAGGGACCGTAAGAGGTAACAATACCGCGAAGCTTGACTCATGTGTAACCTACATCTTGTCATTATTATCATTATTACAGACAACATATCGAATATTTGCTGCCGAACACAGCACCCTACAAGACTATTTTGTCCAGCTTGAACTATTAAGTACCTTATAATTACCGGGTCGATACCGAGGACATCGAGCCTCAC
The DNA here is from genome assembly GCA_013204195.1 of SAR86 cluster bacterium. Taxonomy (GTDB): domain Bacteria; phylum Pseudomonadota; class Gammaproteobacteria; order Pseudomonadales; family Azotimanducaceae; genus UBA4582. The sequence goes on along the minus strand of JABMOJ010000388.1, from coordinate 1,707 downwards.
TCAACATGTCTGACAGGTGATTGCAGACTACTTGAGCGCGACCTTAGAAAATCTTGCCAAATCGCAAGCACGCCACGTCAATACGCCCAGATCACGGATTCAGCCGCAAGATTTATAGATAACTACGCATGTACCCGGTGTTCGAAGTAGTCCTCACTGGGTAGCGAGTGCGCCGGTCGAGCTGACACCTCAACCTTATCATAAAGGACTTTATCACCCACACTAAACACGCATCCTTCGCGAGGTTAATGAAGTCAAACCCTAAACACAAGCGTTGGCTATTTAGCCCACCAACAGTCGTGTTTTGAGCGACAATCACTCTGCCACATACTAGCCCAAAAATGTCACTGTTTCTGCCAATGGGGCCCTAGTCGTGCGGGCGGAATTGGCGGGCACGTTTACATCTTCATAGCCAAAGCCGAGACCGAACAGGACTTTTATTTCCGAACCAAGGTTAAAGGTGTCACGCACCACATCCGGATAATGCGCCATGGTACCTTGGGCGCAGGACGCCAGGCCATGTGCTGTCAGTGCCAACATTAGTGTTTGTGTGTACATACCAACATCCGCTGCAGACTGCTTGCCAAAGACATCATCCATACACAAAAAAGCCATGTGGGGCGCATCGAACATCTCGAAATTGCGAAAGCTCGCGGCAGCGCGACCCGGCTTGTCTTCCCAGTCGATGCCCATGGCGTCGAAAAGGACCCGCGCGCACTCGCGTCGGCGGCCACGATATTGCTCGGCGATGCGGCCGTCAGAATAGTCTGGCGTAGCTGGCTCCTTGGTCCTCACCCGCTGCATAAAAGTTTCTCTTAGCGCATCACGAGTCGCGCCTGAGGCGACGCATACTTGCCAGGGTTGCACATTGGTGCCTGATGGGGCCCATTGGGCCAGCTCAAAAACCTGGGTCATCAATGCCTGCGGCACCGACTTCGGCAAAAACCCACGCACTGAACGGCGAGCGCGCACGGCCTCCTCGAGTGTCATATCTGTCATGGCGTACCTGCTGATCGAAAAGGCAACATACTAGCGCGCGGGCCGCAGCATTGTCATCATCACCCTGTTCAGTTCGACCGGCCAAAAATGCTGTTCGCCAGGCTGGCGTCACTCTTGGAGGCAATCATTGAACGGCATTAGTACTTCGATCCAGGGGTCGGGTCAAACAGGTGGGGCCGCCCTCACCCTTACGACTGATATGGTCGCCTTGATAAACCGTGACTTGGCAGCCCGCCGCTATCAGGCGTTGTCGCGTAACGTCGAGTCCATCCAGCATCAACACTTGCCGCGGCGCCGTGGCGAGCACATTACAGCCCATAGTGGGGAACTCAACGTCGGGCACTTCTACCAGTTCGATACCGAGCGCCGTTAACCACCGCAGAAAGCTGACAGGCATCAACGGCCGGTAGATCAACGCCAGATCTTTGGCTAAAGGTGAGATCATGCTCATCAGATGAAAGACATCCTCAGGATGCGTGGGCGCAGGCAGCGGCACGACATGGACTTCCACTTCAGGGCCCACTATCTGCTTGAGCTGATCAATACCCGCCTGATTGGTTCTCGGGCCAAGCCCTACCGCTAAGCGATGATCATCCAGCCAGATCAGATCACCACCTTCGAGGGTCCCCGGAGCATATATCTCACCGGCGATGGTTAATGGCAGATGCTGCCGAGAATGTGGTAGGTGCGGTGAGGCTAGTTGAGCCG
>JABMOJ010000387.1 GCA_013204195.1 SAR86 cluster bacterium | reverse complement strand
CGGTTAGTGAACAGTTGACGCTCACCTGGGACAAGAAAAATAATGGATTCATCGTTGATAACCCTTCTGGAAAAACATTTTTTGCCGCTAACAACGTAGATGAGGTTGATCTGCACGGTGTAAAGCTGAGAAATGTCGGCGATTTACAGGATGGTGAAATTCTTACCTTAACCGTGATTGACCGTCCGGCCAAGTTTATGACGATGGTTGTACAGAACGAAAATGAAGTCGCAGCGGCAAGTCGATTAACTGTAAAAGCTTCTGCTTCAAACGTTTCGTCAGCGTTGCCTCAGATTGACTATAGCAATTCCAGTCCGAAAGCGAGCGTGGTAGCTTCAGGTGTGTTTGATTTATCAACAGCCAATGTTCGTCAATTCGACGCTACCGTTAGCTTCAGTAGTAGCGAGCTGTGGGCCCAGGTGCCCTCGGGAACGACTAATTTTAGGGTTGAAATACAGCCGAGTGAAACGAGTTCTGTGCAGTTGCAATTGGTGACAGCCAATGGTGTTCAATTGCTAGGTGGATCAGTTTCAGATCCTGAAACGCTATTGTCGAATGAGTTTTTCGATTCATCGGCAGTTTACAGTGATGCAGCATTGCAAAACGAAGCCACCGCGAATTATCGTGATTTAGATATAGTCTATGGTTATCGAGCTGAGGCTGCGCTCGGAGCGTCAAATACTTTAACCACGGTGACCACGGGATCAATTCCGCGGCAAGTTAATGCTACAGGTGTCGATGAATCGATTATTGGCGCTGGGGATTTACGCCTGAACGGCATAGCGCTTAGTGAACTAGTGCTGCCAGCGAATGAAGAGTTATCGGCGTTAGACGTGGTTGCGTGGCTTAACCAGCATAGCGACGAAACTGGCGTGTCAGCGCAAGCGACTAATTTGATCAAGGTGAATCCGTCAACGTTGGCTTACGGGTCGAGTTTGGTGCTGAACGATGTGACTATTGCCGGTGCGGAATCTGCTCTTAATGTAGCGGCGCTGGTAGGGCTTATTAACGATGCAAGTGCTGCGACAAACGTTGATGCTTATGTTGATGCCGATGGAAAAATTAATCTGCTGAATAGGCCGGGTCACGAAGGCGAAGGCATTACGCTTGCCAGTACTGATGTTGATGGCGTTAATACCCTAGGATTATCCTCAAAATTGTATTCGGGTCAGGTGATCTTGGATTCGACAGGTAGTCTTCAGTTTGACCTGGTAACCTCTGCAGGCCATGGTGGTAAGCCCGCAGATTTAGCCGCACTTGGTTTGTCAGCGGGGTTGTATTTTTCGGGAACAGTACCGGAAGATTTAGCGATTTTGGTGACGGGAGATGAGCCCGGTAGTACTTCAGTTAAGGCGGTTTCAGGCGGCGTGCTCAGTCAAAGTAACAGCCCAAGAGTCATGGAAGCTAAATTTTCGATCAGTTTTTCCGATGATGGAACTTATTCGATTACCGAAGTTGAATCTGGTTCGATTGTAGCGAAACGAATCTATGATCATCTGCTTGGTGTGCAGTATGGCGATATCACGGTGCGTTTTGATCAAGCGCCCGAAGCAGGGGATGAATTTATCATAGAGCCAGCAGCAGCAGGTTCTGGCAATAATGGGTCTATCGCTGCGCTAGCAAATCTTCAGCAAGAAAAAGTGTTCGTGGGTGGTAATACGTTCTCCGGCGGCTACATCAAAATACTTAACGACGTTGGCACTAAAAGCTTTGCTGCAACGATAGCAAAAGATGCATTAGAGGTTGTCTATCAGCAGGCCGTCGAAAAAAGAGATTCAAAAGTCGGTGTTAGTCTAGACCAAGAAGCGGCATCTTTAATTAGATTTCAGCAAGCTTTTCAGGCGGCAGCACAGGTGATTCAAACATCCTCGAAGCTGTTTGATACCATTCTCAGTGCAAGCAATTAGAACAGGGCTAAAACATGAAAATATCAACGAACCAGATGTTTAGTAACAGCTCAAACCAGATTGTAACGTCACAATCGAAGATTGCTGATATGCAGGCTCAACTGGCCACTGGTACTAAGTTGGTGAAAGCCAGTGACGAACCTCAGCTGGCGGCAGTCGTACTCCGATTAGAAACGGCGATTGCTGAGCGAGAAAGCTTTCAGCGCAATCTTACGTTAGTGGATGAGCGACTTGCGAGTGAAGAGTCCATAGTCCGCGGTGTTAATAATATAATAATTAGGATTCAGGAATTAGCGATACAAGGTGCGTCGGATTCCCTGGCGGATAGTGATCGTGAATTTATTGGCATCGAAGTCAAAGGACTTAGGGACGCCTTGCTAGGCTTGGCAAATTCACAAGATAACGAGGGTCGCTACCTATTTGCAGGCGGTCTGTCGGGAAGTCCGGCGTTCCAATCAGCTGATTCAGGTCAAGTGTCATATTCCGGCGATTATGAAAGTTTGAATGTAAATATCGCGAAAAGTCGGACTGTAGAATTAAACAGGCCGGGGACGGAGGTGTTTGGGTCCGTGACATCGATAGGTAGTGATGGTGAGCAGATTGAGCAGGGGTTTTTTGATGTGCTCGATAATCTGGTGTTGTCTTTAGCTGAAGGGGGTAGCGCAGGCGTTGCCGGCAGTATTGATAGTCTCGATACTATTCAGCAGAAAGCCACGCTGGCATTGGTGTCTATTGGCGTTGAGCGTTCAAATATAGAATCAGAGCAGGATATACACGCAGAAAGCAAAATTATTCTAGAGGCGGTTTTGTCCAAAGAAAAGGATGTTGACTATTCGGTTCTGGTGACCGAACTATCGGCGCAGATGGTGGCGCTGGAAGCGGTTCAGAGTAGTTTTGCAAAGATCGCGCAAATGAGTTTGTTAGATTACATACGCTAAAGGTCGGCAGCAACAGTACGCGGAACCTGACATGGTTTGGCGAGCAATGCGGTTTTGGTGTGATTTTGTCAGCGCGATAGAGATCGATATAGGGTATTTTAATGAGTGAAATTTCAAGTGCATCGACAATAGTACAGACCTTGAATGCTGGTTCTGGTATCGATATCAAGAACTTAGCGCAATCATTAGCGGACGCAGAAAATGCGCCGCTGAAGGCGCGAATCAGCAGTAAAATCGAAGAAAAAACGCTTTCGATCTCTGGTTACTCTATTGCCTACAATAGCATTTCTGGATTGAGAGATGTTATGGCTTTGATGGATGATGTGCGCGAGTTAAAGGCGACTAGCGCGGTGTCTTCGGCCCCCAGTTCGATAGGCGTTGAAACCACTGGCGACGATGTGGTGATCGGGGTCTACGACATCACTGTTCAGCAGTTAGCTCAGAGTCAAAGTAATATGTCGAGCTCACAGGCGAGTGCAGCGGCTGTGTTGAACTCTGGTGCTGGATTTTCCATCACCGTTTCTTTAGGAGCGGCGAGCCCAGTTGCTCATCAAATTAGTGTTGTTACTGATACGCCGCAGGGTGTGGTTGATGCAATTAATGCAGCGGACATTGGCGTTAGTGCGTTACTAATAAATACCAGCTCGACAGGTGATGATTGGCGCATTGTTCTAGATGGCCCTACAGGGGCGGATAATAGTTATTCTGTCAGTTCTGCGGTGGATTTAGGTTTCAGCTCGAATGTGTTACGCAGTGCCGCGGACGCAATTGTGACCATGAATGGGATTACTAATATTACACGGGAAACTAATACGTTTACGGACCTTGTGCCGGGTGTGACGCTGAGTTTGTTGCAAGTAGATTCAAGTCAGGCGATTAGTGTGCGGGTTGAAGAAGATCAAGCGCCGCTGCGAGCAGCTGTGGATGGATTGATTGTCGCCTACAATGATTTTAATCTGCTGTTGTCTGAATTGGCGAGCTCAGACTCGACAGTGACTGAGTTTAGTGGTTCCTTGTCGTCTGATTACTCTACTGTGAGAATGCTCCGTGATCGAGTACGTGATGCTGTGCTAGCAGATTCCTCGACGCCGGGAGCTTCGGTCAGCGCACTACGAGACATTGGTGTGCAGTTAGGTGTCGATGGGAACCTGTCATTGGACGAGGCAAAGTATAACTCGGTTGTCGCGGCTAGTTTCGATGATGTTGTGACGATGTTTTCCGCTGACACAAATGATCAAAATGCGTTTTCAGTGGCGTCGAAAGGTTTTGCTGCGGATACCGTGATAGCGTTAGATGAGTTGATTTCCGATACTGGCGCTTTGAAGACACGGCAAAGCAACGCGGAATTGTCCATCGTCGATTACGAAGAACGCTTAGCTAACATTGAGCTGCGCCTGACAGCAGCTTATGAGGGCTATCTTAAGCAGTTTGCCGCGATGGATACGCTGGTTGACCAAATGCAGGGAATTGGTACTTATCTTGATAGTCAGTTTGAAATGATGAGAAATAATACCCGTAATTAATCATCATTTTATGTCGTGGTTTTCTTTAGCCAGTTGGATGATGGCGAGTGCGTGTTCTTCGGTGATCTTGAACTCATTGCGTAGCATCTCAATAGTGCTGGCTTCGTCCTTGGATATTTCGCCATCCTGTAGGGCGGTATTCACCTCCGCTTCAAAAATAGCCTGGCGACGTGCCATCTGGTTGGCAAATGCGGATGCGACGATCCCGGTTAACAGCGCTGCAGCACAAATGCCCGATATGGCGGTCAAGGCGCCGATGATTTGACCGAGGGGCGTGATGGGCGTGACATCGCCATAGCCGACTGTTGTGAGTGTCACTACAGCCCACCACATGGCTTGGGGAATTGAGCTAAACTTCTCCGGTTGTGCAGCATTCTCTGCCAGGTACATCAGCGCGCTGGCCATAAACAGGGCGATAGACATAATGTACATCGCGGCAAGAAAAGATCGGCGCTCTTGGTAGACCGCGGAAAATAGATCCTCTAGGGCTGAGGAGTAGTGAGACAGTTTAAGTAAACGTACCAAGCGCAATGTTCTCAGCCACCGAAGGTCCATGGTGGTGCCGAAGACGGCCAAAAAAGTTGGCAAGATCGCGAGCAAATCAATCACCCCCGTAAAGCTCGTTATGTAGGAAAAACGGCGCTGGTTTGCAGTTTTACCTTTGAGTTGCGGGTTTAATGGACTTGACCAAAGCCGTAGTGCGTATTCGACGCTAAAGACACTCACGGAAAAAATCTCAAGGTACAGCAAGGCAGTAGCATATTGTAGCGCAATGGTTTGTACCGACTCGAGGCAAATACAGACTAGGTTAAGGATGATCAGTGTCGCTAGGAATCGATCGCAGATTAAGCTCGTGCGATCCTGTCCGCTGCCTTTATTGAGTATCTCCATCACGCGTTGTTGAGTGAACATATGCCTTAAACCTCTAATTATTAACGCTGCGCGCGGGTCTGGCAGGGCCGCCACCTTTGATAGGGTTGGCTTGCGCATTTCGATAGTAGATTAAAAAGGGCTGTTTGGCGATGGGCTCGTCGATGGATGACGATGAAACTCGAGTGCAGCGGCGTGAAAATCCTTTAAACACCTATGCGACTGCGTCTAGATTGCTTGCCGAGGATACTTTGGCTGGCATTGCGACGATCCAGTTGGGGCGCGCACTGAGGCGTCGCGCTTTTTGCCGCCAGCCTGTACGCGCTTTGGTATTTATTCGGCAGGGATTCTGACAATCATGGATTGACTTGCAGTAGCAAGTAAACGGCCTGTGTCGCTCCACATGTTGACGGTGCCGTAGCCAAACCCATTGCCGATATATTCGATACGGTTATCGCATAACACCCATTCGCTGTCACACAAGTCGGCAAACCGGATGGTGTTGTCGATGCTGGTGCAGTGGGTAACCT
>JABMOJ010000386.1 GCA_013204195.1 SAR86 cluster bacterium | reverse complement strand
GCGCTGGACAATTCAGCGATGCAAATTGCATCTTCATCTAACAAACGATCAATAATTGGTTGGGCGGCCATAATCACACATTCACTACCGGAAAATTTGAGGGCCTTGCGCTGTATCTCTCGATATATTTCCAGACAAACCGTCTCTGGGGTTTTCAAAAAGCCCTTCCCATCACAAGCAGGACAAGGCGCGCACATCATTTTAAGTAGACTTTCGTGCGTCCTTTTACGCGTCATCTCCACCAGTCCCAAGTCTGATATTTCCGAGATATTCCACTTCACGCGATCTGCCTGCTGACCTTTCTCTAGCGTCCTGACCACTTGGCGTTTGTGCTCTTCATCGATCATGTCGATAAAGTCAAGAATGACAATCCCACCGATATTTCTCAGTTTGAGTTGTCTGGGTATCGCCGCAGCGGCCTCGAGATTAGTTCTGTAGATAGTATCTTCAAGATCACGACGTCCAACAAACGCACCGGTATTAACATCAACCGTGGTCATCGCCTCGGTCTGATCTATCACCAGGTACCCCCCCGACTTCAGCGGCACATTACGATCCAACGCAGTGGCAATTTGGTCCTCTAGATTATGGGCGTCAAATATTGGCACCTTGAGAGAAACCAGCTGCAAGCAAGCAAGTTTTTCGGGGATAAAGTCTGTCAGAAATCGCTCAATAGCCTGATAGACCTTCTTATTGTCGACGAGAATACTCGAGGTCTCTCGATTAATAATATCCCGCATCGCCCGCAGGTGAATAGGTAAGTCTTCGTAAACGGTTGATGCTGGCGGTGCAGTACGGCCTTGCTCATCAATTAGCCGCCAACGCTTACGTAACAGTTCCGCGTCTAGGCGGATTTCCGCTTCAGTCGCCCGCTCTGATGCCGTGCGAACAATAAATCCGTCGCCATTTTCCGGTTGATGAATCTCAGCCATGATAGCCTGAAGCCGTTCACGGGCGGCAGCGTCTTCTATTCGTTGGGAAATGCCGATGTGGGGATTTTTCGGCGTATAAACCAAAAATCGAGACGCAACGGAAATGCTGGTCGTAGCACGCGCGCCCTTGGTGTTAATGGGCTCTTTAGTCACCTGCACCAGAATTTCCTGCCCGTCTCGAATCACGTGTTGGATAGGTGGATACTGAACTTTTTTGTCGGCAGCGGCCTCAATGAACCTGAATTGCGAGTCCACAAGATCGGTAATATGCATAAATGCGGCCCGCGGCTGCCCTATGTCAACAAAGGCACTTTGCAATCCGGGCAATACACGAACGACCTTACCCTTATAAATGTTGCCTACTGTTACTCGAGTATGGGACCGTTCGATGAATATTTCTTGCAGCAACCCAGACTCGACAAGCGCCACCCGCGTTTCCAACGAAGAGACACTGATGATAATTTCTTCAGCCATGCTGAAATACTTCCTGTATCAAATATCATTCATTTGCCGCTAGGCAATCTATGCCAAAGCGCGCGAGACAGTCAGCGGTTTCCCGCAGGGGCAGCCCCGCAACATTGCTACCACTACCTATGATCGACTCAACAAAAATGGCGCCGATGCCCTGGATCCCATAAGCCCCAGATTTATCTTGAGGCTCACCGGTGAGCCAATATTTTCGGCATTCTTGTTCGCTCACCTGACGGAAATTGACTTCCGTCTCAACGCTAAAGCTCTCTTCGTAGCCATCTGCCAACCGGCTAACAGTCACCGCAGTGACGACGGTATGTCGACGGTTCGACATTCTGCGGAGCATATTAACCGCGTCTTCTTCATCCCTGGGCTTGCACAATATTTCATTGTCGAGCACAACAATGGTATCGGCACATAACACGACAACTTCCGAGTTACGCCTCAAGGCATCAGGCGCGTCAACCTCAAGCAGATGCCTGGCTGCGACTGACTTGCCTTTCGACATTCGGCTAGCATAGTCGCAAGCCTGCTCCCCGGCTAACGGGGTTTCATCAATATCAGGCGTAATCACATCGAACGACAAGTTGAGCTGCCGCAACAGTTGTGATCTACGCGGTGACGCCGAGCCCAGCACAAGCGCAATCAAATTGACTTCCTCATTTTTCGCGAAGCGTAAAAGCAACACCTTCGCTACGCCTATCAGGTTACATGAAACAACCGGCGCGCGGAGCGCAGCACTAAAAAGACCCAAGGCCAGACTAAGGCGCTGACTAACGACGGCAGTAAATACCACATGTGCCAGTC
>JABMOJ010000385.1 GCA_013204195.1 SAR86 cluster bacterium | reverse complement strand
GTAGGAGACAGCCATACCAACAAAAACCAGACCAATCGTCAGCGGTAGTTGTTTTATTCGTTTGCTGAAGATGGTTGTTAATGCCGCAACGAGCATTAATAACGTAATACCCGTCACCAGTTCGGCCAAATGAATTCCTTCGTGTTCCACTATCCCACCTCTTAGTTTTCATTGATTTGAATCAAGCTTCGCTACTAACCGTAACCTATTCTTCACTTGGAAGCCTAATCTATTTGCGCACACGAATGCGCTGACACTATGGCAGCAACCGCACCGCACTGTACGGCTAATCATGCCCAGCAAAGTTAGAACGGATAAACCTAATTATTTCAGAGTCTTCCAATGGGATCATGAAATCGGCGTTTTCATCACCTGGGACGCCAACACTAGAGTCGATACCTTCGGCTTCAAGACATTGGCTAACAGGTCTGACTCTTTTACGGCAAGGCTTTATTCGACCCATAGAATATAATCGTTCAGCGGCTTGTTTTTAGCGCGGCGGCTTTGCGTCAAAAACCTCAATCACGCACACATGATACTGAGTCATATGTTAGCCGCGGGGGGATTATTGAGCGCAGCTGGCGCACAAGAAAATCGCTATGCAAAGCCGTTGACCGGTCGGCCAGTAGCTCACATCATCCTCATTCATCACCAACCGCATGCATCACCAAACGCATGGCTGCGGCTGACGATCATCACTGACACCACCAGCATTAAAACCGCGTGAACCTGTCGCTACGACCTCATTTTCAATTGATGTTTAATTAACATAACCATGGCAATTAACATAACAACGGCAATTAACATGCCTTATTAGGCGGCCTATTCGTAATGAGCACACAAGGTTACTGACCAACTGTTTCATCCCAGTTCAATGCCTGATACTTTTTGAGAATGCGCATGAGATCGCTGACGGGAATTGCTTTTAATTCACCTCGAGAACTGCTCACGGTGGTCGCCTTGAAAATTGCGTTATAGATGGCTTCCTCTGTCGCTTCAGCCGTGGCTGCAAACAACGGCGTCATCGACTCATTGACCAATACATCAACCGTCACTGGTGTTTCGCTGACCCGCGGTTTGCGGACCTTGGGAGCCGTTGAAAACGCGACGACATAATCGCCGGAGCCATTGCTGGCGAAGGATCCTGTGCGCGCCAAACCCATAATGGCTCGACTGGCGACGCGATCCAGATTGCGCGCTGTGAGCGGCGCATCGGTCGCCACAACGATCATAATAGAGCCATCTTCTTTGTCGGTATCGGCAACCGGCTCAAGGAATTCACGGTGGGAATAGTTACCAAGTTCGCGGCCCACCGGCGCACCATTCATGGACAGGGCGCCGCCGAAGTTGGTTTGGACCAGCACACCCACGGTGTAACTACCCAACGCCTCGGGCAGCACGCGAGAACTGGTGCCAATACCCCCTTTCCAACTGAAGGCTTGGGTACCCGTGCCGGCGCCAACACTGCCTTCCGCAACAGGCCCGCTGCGGGCGTTGTTCAGGGCAGCAAAAACTTGTGGTTTTTGGATCGGGTCAGCCCACATGTTATTGACGCGGCTATCATTCGTCTCGCCAACAATAGGATTGAGCGTGTGCTCCCCCATACCCGGTTGCTCATACATCCATTCTTTGAGGGCATTTGCCGCACTCCAGACACATAAGGTACAGGTCAGCAAGATGGGCGTTTCGATTTCACCGAATTCTCGCACCTGGGTTTCGCCCACCATTTTGCCGTAACCATTCGCCACATGAATCCAGGCCGGAACTGGATGGGTATACAGATTACCCGGCGCTGGAATAATCGCCGTGACGCCGGTACGAATATCATCACCCTCGATATAGGTGGTATGCCCGACCCGCACGCCCGCAACATCCGTAATGGCATTCAACTTACCGGGCTGAAAAACGCCGACCACAAGACCCGCCTCTCGGGCTCGAGGCCGGTCAGCCTCGTCAATCTGAGCCAACGACGTGACAGACATACCGCTGGCAAATAACGCTGCAGCGAGCATCAAGGTTCTCAATATCAACATGCCAGTCATTAACGGGCTCCTACGTGTATTCGATTAGATATGTCACTGACTATGCGTCTGCTTCTGCTCAGCCTTAGACCAATCTCAGTCCAAAGTCAGTCCAAAGTCAGTCCAAAGTCAGTCCAGTGTGATACCTGAGGCTTTAAAGGCGGCATCTATCGCCTGTCCCAAGCGCTCGACAATTTCCTGAACCTGATTTGATTGCAGAATAAAGGCCGGCGCCAACAAAATATGATTGCCTCGTACCCCGTCGATGGTGCCGCTGCCGGGGTAACACATCAATCCAAGGTTCATAGCCTGTTGCTTGATGAGTTGGTCGATCTTCAGACTCGGCTCAAAGGGTTGTTTGCTGACTTTATCGGCCACCAGCTCAATACCCCAAAACAAACCCCGCCCGCGGATATCGCCGATGGCTGGATGGTCAGCGAATCGTTGCTGCAAGCCATGCTGCAGTTCGGCACCCCGGTGGCGAACATTCGCCAGTAGGTTCTCGTCTTCAACGGTTTGTTGCACCGCCAGAGCAGCTGCGCAGGCGGTTGCATGCGCCAGGTAGGTGTGGCCATGCTTGAAGGTGCCGGTGCCGGTGCGCACGGTTTCGAAGATATCATCGGCGCACAACATCGCGCCGATGGGTTGATAGCCAGCACCCAGCGCCTTGGCGATCGTAACAATATCCGGGCGCAGCGCTTCTTGCTCACAGGCAAACAAACTACCGGTTCGCCCCATCCCACACATGACTTCATCGAGAATTAGTAGAATGCCATGCTCATCGCAGATTTCTCGTATACGTTGCCAGTAACCGGGCACCGGAACCAGCACGCCAGCCGTCGCGCCACCCACTGGCTCGGCAATAAAGGCAATGACATTCTCAGCACCCACTTGCTGCAGTCTCTCATCTAATTCATTGGCGACTCGCAAACCATATTCTTCAATGGATTCGTTTGACCGCTGGTCACGGTAGGGATAGCAGGGGCTAATGTGCTCCACATCCATCAACAATGGCTGATAGTCATGGCGCCTGGCGAGATTACCTCCCGCTGCCAATGCGCCCAGCGTATTGCCATGATAGCTCTGCCGCCTGGCAATAAACTTCCGCCGCTGGGGCTCGCCTTTTTCCAGACAATACTGGCGCGCCAGTTTCATGGCTGACTCTACGGCTTCGGAGCCACCGGAAACAAAATACACATGCTCAATACCCGGTGGCGCTCGCTGGATAAGAAAGTCAGCCAACACTTCTGCGGGTTCCGATGTAAAAAAAGCCGAATGGGCAAAGGCAATCTTGTCCAGCTGAGTTT
>JABMOJ010000384.1 GCA_013204195.1 SAR86 cluster bacterium | reverse complement strand
GATTTACCTTTGCGAGAATACCCAGACACCAGCCCCCCCAGGGTGTCCGTATCAACAGCCTACCCCGGCGCATCCGCACAGGTCGTTGAAACTAAGATCACGCAACAGATCGAGGACCAGATCAGCGGCATTGAAGGTGTCGAATCCATCAGCAGTTCAAGCCAAGATGGCAACTCGCGGATCTCCGTTGAGTTTAGTCTCAACCGTAACATTGATGAGGCTGCCAACGACGTTCGCGACCGAGTCGCTCGCGTACTGGGCAGGTTGCCTGAGGATATAGACCCGCCACGTATTGCCAAGGCCGACAGTGATGCACGACCTATTCAATGGTTTTCCCTCACCAGCCCCAACATGGATAGCATGGCGCTGACTGACTTTGCCGAACGTTATCTGGTGGATCAATTCACGGTTATCGACGGCGTGGCTAACATCAGCATCAGTGGTGCCGGCCGGTATTCAATGCGCGTCTGGCTAGACCGGATAGCACTCGCCGCTCGCGGCCTGACGGTACTCGATGTGGAATCCGCATTAAGACGCCAGAATATCGAACTTCCCGCCGGGCGCATCGACTCCGTCGAACGAGAATTTACCGTTAGGGTGAAACGTGCCTACGAGTCAGTGGCTGACTTTCGCCAACTGACGATTGCCTACAACGACGACAACGAGTTGATCCGCCTTGGGGATGTGGCCAAGGTTGAACTCGGACCCACCACTAACCGTAACGAATTCCGGGGTAATTCCGTGCCGACCATCGGCCTAGGCATCGTTAAACAGTCCACGGCTAACACCCTCGAAGTGTTGCGAGCCACCAACCGTAAGGCGGCAGCTATTAATGCCTCAATGCCCGAAGGCATGGCATTGATCGCCAGCTCCGATGACTCTGTATTTATCGAAACTGCGATCCAGTCAGTGTACGTGACTCTGGCTATTACCATGGCATTGGTGAGCCTGGTCATCTATATGTTTTTGGGTACCGTCCGCGCCATGATCATCCCCGCCGTCACAATACCGGTCTGTCTTATCGCAGCCTTTATTGGCCTGTCCCTGTTCGACTATTCCGTCAACCTTATCACTCTGCTTGGCCTGGTACTGGCTATCGGCCTGGTGGTTGACGATTCTATCGTTGTCCTGGAAAACATTCAGCGTCGAATCGAGGCCGGCGAACCACCCTTGTTGGCAGCGTTTCATGGCTCTCGACAAGTCGCCTTTGCCGTCATCGCCACCACCGCCGTTCTGATTGCGGTGTTTGTTCCTATCGCGTTTCTGGACGGTAACCTCGGCGTCATCTTTGCAGAACTCGCGGTCACGATTGGCACCGCAGTGATTTTTTCCAGTATTTTGGCGTTATCGCTGACCACGATGATGTGCTCCAAACTGTTAACGAATCATGCCCACGATAGCTGGATTACAAGAACGGTGGACAATGGGTTTCACTGGTTTCAAGGCGCCTACCATCAAGGTCTGGCGTGGTGTCTGCCGCGTCCGGCGCTCATCATGTCGGTCGTTGTAATCCTGTCAGCAGGCAGTTGGGCGCTGCTCAAGGCCGTTCCCACGGCGTTCGCACCACAAGAGGATCAAGGCGTATTTTTCACCTATATCAGCGGGCCGGAAGGCGCAAGTTTCGAATTCATGCAGGGCCAACTGCGGCAGCTTGAAAAGACCATCGAACCTTTCGTCGATTCAGGCGATGTACTCAAGTATTTGGTCTTCCTGCCAGGCTTCGGCAGCTCTGAAGCCGTCAATAGCGCAGTCAATCTTGTGACGATGGCACCCTGGGAAGAGCGCAGCCTGTCAACCCAGGAGGTCATGTCCACCTTGAACCAAGAATGGCAAAACATCCCGGGAATTCGCGCCTTTCCATCAATGCGTTCGGGTCTACAACGGGGCGGTGGCGGCCAGCCCGTTAAATTTGTTGTGGGCGGCAGTACCTATGAAGAGCTGGCGCGCTGGCGCGACTTGATTATCGAACGCGCCGAAAGCAATCCTGGCCTCAGTCGCATTCAATCAGATTATAAGGAGACCAAACCGCAGCTATTGGTCGAGGTCGATAAAACCCGGGCCGCCGATCTCGGCGTCTCTGTCAGAGCCATCGGCCAGACCCTGCAGGCCATGATGAGTGAGCGCCGCGTGACCACTTACCTGGACAATGGTGAGGAGTATGACGTGATTTTACAGGCGGCCGAAGAGCAACGGGCCACTGCCACGGACTTGTCCAACTTGTATGTGCGGTCGGATCAATCAGGCGAACTCATCCCGCTGTCGAACCTGACCAAAATTACTAATATCGCCGACGCCGGCAGCCTCAATCGATACAACCGCTTACGGGCTATCACGATCTCTGCCGACTTAAATCCCGGTTACGATCTAGACCAGGCCTTACGCTTTCTTGAAGATATCGTGGTCAATGAACTACCAGCCACCGCCCAGATTGATTACAAAGGCGAATCACTAGAATTGCGCGAATCAGAAGGCGGATTATTATTCATGTTTTTGCTGGCATTGCTGGTGGTATTTTTGGTCCTAGCAGCCCAATTCGAAAGCTTTATTCATCCCATCATTATCATGATCACGGTGCCATTAGCGACCTTTGGCGCACTCCTGGGCTTGTATATAACTGGCGACACGCTGAACATTTATAGTGATATCGGCATCATTATTCTGGTTGGCATATCGACTAAAAACGGCATTTTGATTGTCGAGTTTGCCAACCAATTGAGAGATCAAGGCGTCGAATTTAGCGCAGCGATAAAGCAGGCTTCAGAAATTAGATTACGCCCTGTATTGATGACGGCACTGTCCACCATTATGGGTTCCCTACCATTGATTTTCACCAGCGGCGCCGGTTCTGAAAGTCGCATTACTCTCGGGATCGTGATTTTTTCAGGCGTTTTGACCGCGACTGTGTTGACCCTGTTTGTGGTACCGGTGTTTTACAACTTGTTAGGTCGTGCCACTCAGTCACCGGGCGTGATCGCGGGACAATTACGGGCATTGCAAATAGAGGCCGAATCGAAACCACCGCTGTAGGCACGGAGACTGCTCGGCGACAAATGGTAATCCAACAGTAACCTGCATGTGCCGGCAGCAATAGGGCTTTGCCGAGGGACTGAGCGCCACTGCGGTGTTCTTCTCGTGCGGGCTTAGCTATACTCCTCACACCTACAGGGTTAACGGCGAACACCCTGTGGTCGTTGGCCAAAGGCGCGATGGCGTTCGTGGCGTGCCTCGCCAGGCTCAACATCGATTGCCGCGTTTGGCTAGCGGTGGGCAAGCTACAATTGCTACATGGACACTCGCACCCTAATCGTCCCGGCAAAAATAGTCCCGGCAAACAAAAATGCCACGACTGTCTTTGCACTCGCCAACTCTGAAACAGGTGATTTATGACCGACAACTGTCTTTTTTGCAAAATCGCGAGCAAACAAATTCCCGCGGATCTGGTCTATGAAGATGATCTGGTCATGGCCTTTAAAGATATCAGCCCGCAAGCACCCGTGCATCAACTCATCATCCCGAAGCAGCACATTACAACGCTAAACGACGTGGATCTCGACCATCGTGGATTGTTGGGACATATGGTTTTCACCGCGACTCAGCTGGCCGCCGAGCAAAATCTAAGCGAACCCGGCTTCCGCCTAATCATGAACTGTAATCAAGATGGCGGCCAAACCGTCTTCCATATTCACCTGCACCTCCTCGGGGGGCGTCAGCTGACTCATCTGGGTTAATAACCGGAGACAATATGCATCAATCTGCTATAGATAATTTAATCAATGGGATCGACGCGGCATTGCGCACGGTCAGTGGCGCTGTGGGCCAGCCTGATCGCCCATCCCCGGCTCGAGGCAGTCAAGACACCCACTTGTCGAGCGAGCAAAAGCTAAAGGCCGCGCGACTGATGCGCATCAATCATTGTGGCGAGGTCTGTGCCCAGGCGTTATACCGAGGCCAGGCTCTGACCGCGAAAAATGTTGGTGCGGTGGACACCCTAGATCAAGCCGCAGCGGAAGAAGCCGACCACCTGGCCTGGTGCCAGACGCGCATCAAAGAACTGGACTCTCATGTCAGTTACCTAAACCCACTGTGGTATGCGGCCTCTTTCAGTATGGGCGCTTTGACCGGTCTACTCGGCGACAAGGTCAATCTGGGCTTTGTTGCTGCCACCGAAGAAGAGGTCTGCAAGCACTTAGACCGACATTTGGCGCTGCTGCCTGAGGAAGACCACAAGTCACGGCAAATTTTAACCCAGATGCGCGAAGATGAACTTCGCCACAAAGACAATGCGCTCACCGCTGGCGGCGCGAACTTTCCCGCACCGGTCAAAAGCCTGATGCACAAAGTCTCGTCTCTGATGACAAAGTCTACCTACTGGATCTGACCCAGGTCGGCAGGCTATGAGCCCTCAGGCCTGAATGATTTCGTAGTCGTGGGTAATCTCCACCCCGCCCCGTCCCAACATAATGGAGGCCGAACAATACTTGTCGGCCGACAAATCTATTGCGCGTTTGACCTGGGATTCCTTCAGTTCTCGACCCGTCACAACAAAATGTAGATGAATTTTCGTAAAAACACTGGGTATGCTATCCGCGCGCTCAGCCTCCAAATTCGCAACACAGCCCGTCACGTCTTGCCTGGCTTTTTTCAACATCGTCATCACATCAAAACTCGCACACCCACCCAAGCCCATTAAGACCAGCTCCATGGGCCTGGCACCGACATTCCGACCACCAGCGGACGGCGGCCCATCAACCGCGACTACATGGCCACTCTCAGACTCAGCGATAAACATCACGTCTTCTACCCATCGAATACTGGCTTTCATTGTTATCCTGACTCTCTGTCACCGGTTGGCTGTCTATGGTAGCGACAATCGCCAACTTGCACCACTGCAACGGCACAAAGGCTCACTTGCTCACCTAAAACACCGACCAGAACCCGAGACCGAGCCGCGAAG
>JABMOJ010000383.1 GCA_013204195.1 SAR86 cluster bacterium | reverse complement strand
GTGCGGGCGCACGCCCACCGCGACGGGGGTACAGCGCAAACCGGAAGTTCGCGAATTCCGCTAAAGTGGACTCATTAGCAATCACCAATGGCGCGACAGCGGAGACTTCATTCTCGAAGAGCTCCTGGGTGAATGTGTGCTCCTCCAGTATTTGCTTGTCTGTCCAGCGGTCGGGGCGATAGAACTTACCGATCACGGGTTCGCCATCTTCAACGCCAATCTGGTAGACGCGATTTTCGTAGCTGTTGAGCTGCAAAATACGGGCATCGCAGCGATAGCCGACACTTTCGACCGCATCCATGACGACGTCGGGCGTTAAGTTTGTAAATGGGTGCGAGCTTATGCTCATAAGTGTTGGGCTACCTGTTGAGTCGGGTCGGTGAGTAAGGCAACGGTTTTGATTTGTATAAAGACCGCTTTGCCGGGGCTAAGTTCGAGTTGGGCGAGAGACTTTCGAGTAATTCGACTCAGAATATAGTGATCGTCTATTTTAATTTTCACCAGCAAGCTCGGCTTTGCAGAGGCGGTTTCAATTTCACTGACTACCCCCTTGAGAATGTTGAGTATGCTGGTCTGTACGGGTGCCTGCAGCGTTAAGCTGACATCCCGGGCGGGAATGCGTAATCTGACTTTTGTGCCGGGCGGCTGACTGCACAGACTAACATAGATTGACTGGCTGCCGAGTGTTAAGCGACTGAGTCCGTAATCAGTGTCATGGGTATGGACGACACCTTCTATTACCGCGGCGACTGCATCGCCCTCGTGGCTGTTGAGGGTCAGCGAGGACGCCAGATCAAAAATCCGCCCACTGGCGGTGACTCGGCCTTTATCCAGCATATAGACATCGTCCGCCAAGTAGGTGATTTCATCCAGTGCATGGCTGACATAGACAATGGGAATGTCGAGCACCCGGTGCAAACCGTCGATGTAAGGCAAAATCTGCAACCGCGCCGCGTAGTCAATGGCCCCTAGTGGTTCGTCCATCAATAGGCAGCGGGCGCCGCTGAGCAAAACCCTGGCAATGGCGACCCGTTGTGCCTCGCCACCAGATAAACTGGTGGGTCGCGCATCTAGCAGGTGATGAATGCCAAGCCAGCCACTGACCTGTTGTAGTGTTAAATCTTGGTTGCCGCGGCGCCGTTTGACGGCGTACTCGAGATTACGTCGAACCGAGAGATGTGGGAATAACTGCGGCTGCTGAAAGACATAACCAATATCACGGAGGTGCGGCGGCGTGAATTGATTGTCAGCGTGCCAAATTTGCTCATCGCTGCTGATCAAAATCTGGTCGCTGGGCTTGGTGTGCTCTAACCCGGCCAGCAGGCGCAGCACGGTGCTTTTTCCGGAGCCAGAGGGGCCGTATAACGCGGTAACCCCGGTTGGCTTGACTGTCAGGTCTACTGCCAGCGTAAAGCCAGAGGCGCGGGTCAAATGAATTTTGGCATTTATTTGCATGCTTAGCTCTGACTCGCGAAACGCAGTTGCCAGCGTCGGTTTAGCGAATAGACCAGGGTCAGCAGGGTGAATGAAAAGGCGAGCAAGCCCAGTGCCATGATATGTGCCTGGTCATACTCCATTGATTCAACGTGATCAAACAGAGCGATGGATAGGACGCGGGTCTCGCCAGGAATATTGCCGCCAATCATCAGAACAATGCCAAATTCACCAATGGTGTGGGCAAAGGCAAGACAGATGGCCGTGATAAAACCCCGGCTAGAAAGGGGTACAACAACCGACAAAAACCGATCCAGTGGGGTCGCACCTAAAGTGGCTGCAGCGTCGAGCAGTGATTGCTCAATATTCTCGAACGCTACCTGCAGGGGCTGAACATAGAAGGGCAGAGAGTAGATTATCGAGCCGATCACCAGGGCGCTGAAGGTAAAGGCGAGACCTTTGCCGGTGGCCAGCAACCACCATTGGCCGACGATGCCGTCTGGCGCAAAGGCGAGTAGTAAATAAAAGCCCAGCACTGTGGGGGGTAGAACAATGGGTAGGGCGACGACGGGCTCAATGAAAATTTTGGCGACGCCACGAGAGCGGGCCAGCCACCAGGCAATAGGAGTGCCAATGATAATTAGCAGCACGGTAGAAGTGAGTGCTAACTGCAGTGTGATAAGCGTTGCAGTCATGTCAGGCGCCGACAGCAATTAAAGTGCCACTGCGGTGCGATAGCCTGCATCTGTGATGATGCGACGGGCTCGCTCGGATTGCAGAAACAAGGCGAACTCTTCTGCGCCGGGCTGATGATTTTTCAAAACGATTGCTTGTTGTTCAATGGCAGGATATTCACTCGTGGGTGCGAGCCACCAACTCGCGGCTGGGCTTCGACCCTTGACTTGGGCTAAGGAGATGAATCCGGCCGCCACGTTGCCGCTGTCAATAAATTGAAATGTCTGGTTGACGTTGTTGCCGTAAATTAACGCCTTGTGTTCGGGTTTGAACTTATCGATCAAGACCATGGCTGCCTGGCCATAGGGCGCAAGCTTCGGGTTGGCGACGGCGATGGCGTCATCAAAAGCCAGGAAAAGAGGTTGGTCAACAGTCCCTGCGTGCTTTGGTACCCAGAAGACAAGCTGGCCGACGGCGTAGGTGAATCTTGAGCCTGACAGTGCCAGGTTAGCCTGTTCGAGCAATTGTGGATGCAGACTGTCGGCGGCCAGAAATAGGTCGAATGGCGCGCCATGGCGTATTTGTGAGTAAAGCATGCCGGTAGACCCGGCAATGATATCTATTTCCTGGTCTGCGTAAGCCGTTGTCAGCGTGACCAGCGTCGACTTGAAATTTGCGGCAACGGCGACCCGCAAGGGGTTTGCTACGCTCGTGGCACTGAACAAGACGGCGATACAAGCGACAAGAAATGCTCGCACGGGCACGTCAACAAACTGGTCTCTTAAAAGGCTCAAGCGATGCTTCGCCGCCGCACCGGCCACTGTCAAACCTTGCCCTGGAGACGTTCCACGTAATCGTTAATCAACCAGCCGGAAATGGATACCATTGCCGGTTTGCTGGGCAGGTTCGTGTGGTGAAACCACTGGGCATCAGCAATTTCACTCTCCTGCAGGACGAACTCACCACTCTCATATTCAGCATGAAAGCCGAGCATTAATGAATTTGGAAAAGGCCAAGATTGACTGTTGAAGTATTTGAGGTTCTTGATGCGGATACCCACCTCTTCGAAGACCTCGCGATGCACGGCTTCTTCGATGGACTCGCCAGGTTCGATAAAGCCTGCCAGCGTCGAGTAAAAATCGCCACGAGCATGGGCATTACGAGCGAGTAACAGCTCCTCGCCGCGAGTCACCAGAACAATGATAGAGGGGGACAATCTTGGGTAGAACATTTGTTTGCAAGGCGCGCATTGTCGCGAACGATCGAAATCAGTTGAGTGCGTGGGCTGGCCGCACTGCCCGCAAAATTGATGATTATTATGCCATTCAACAATCTGCCGGGCGCGTCCCAGCAGATAAAATGCTGTCTGTTCAGCCCGACCTAGAAAAGACCAGAGTGTGCGGAAGCTATAGCCCG
>JABMOJ010000026.1 GCA_013204195.1 SAR86 cluster bacterium | reverse complement strand
GCTCAGGACGGAAGAGCGGCACTTTTCCAGCATCATCGCATAGGCGAGGTTGTTGATATCTTCAGAGGTACAGGCGAAGTGAACGAATTCCAGGCCCGTGATTAACTCCGCCTGTTGGCTCTCGCGAAAACGTTGTTTGATGAAGTACTCTACAGCCTTGACGTCATGGTTCGTGGTCCGCTCGAAGTTCTTGACGAGTTCGGCATCGCTGAGGTTGAAGTTATCGACAATGCCGTCGAGATAAGCCGTAGCCGCAGCTGATAACGGGGCTAATTCTTTGATCTCAGTGTTGGCGGCAAGGAACTGGTACCAACGAATTTCCACCACCACGCGATGATGAATCAAGCCGAATTCGCTAAAAATACTGCCGAGTTCTGTGGTCTTGTCGGCATAGCGCCCGTCTATCGGGGTCACTGCCATCAGGGGGCTGAACGTCATATTATTCTCGATATATGATTAATTTAAAATTTTAAGGTGTTGAAACTAAAGAATATTGTTTAATGCTTCTTGCAGACGTCCACGGCTGGTCAGGAACTGCCAACGTCGCCCGCCCACTTGGCGCCAGAGTACAGCGGCGCGAACCGCAGCCAGTAATAACGCGCGAATTCGATTGATATTCGCGGGTATCTGCAGTTGTTGGCGGCTTCCGGAAACTTTAATTCTGGGCTCTATTTTGCCCAAGGTTGCTTGGTAAAGCTCGGCGAGTTCGACGATAGTGGTGTCGTCAATGCCTGACTGATACTGCTGCCTGAATAGACGTTGTTCTTCAATACTGGCAATTCGCTCGCCCAGCGTCTTGAGCATGACAGGGTCAGCAGATAATGCGCGCTCCAAGCTGATCACAGCGAACATATAGCGCAACAGATCGCCGTGATCCTGCAGGTTGAAGCCTTTGAGCATATCGCCGAGCGCACCGAGGCCAGTGCGTACACCGCGGGCACCCGCGTACACATCGCTAACGGTGCTCGGATTTTGGACAAAAATACTCGCCAGGCTCTGTTCCATGGAGTCTCTCGCAAGCAGGCCGGTTCTGGCGATACTCGAGACCTGTTGGACTGTCTGAATCAAGCCGGCCAGCGCCAGTGTGCGTTCCTGCCAGGAACTACTCAATGGGAAGGCGCCAAGGGCGTCGTCGAGTCAATAATGCCTCCGCCGAGGCACACATCAGCTTGATAAAAGCACACCCATTGGCCAGGAGTGACGGCCCGCTGGGGCGTATCGAACACCACACTGTAGCCCGCGTCGGTCGCTGCCAACATCGCGACCTGATCAGCCTGGCGATAACGCACCTTAACGGCTAATTGGCAGGGTAGCACCGGCGGATCGTTGACCCATTGAATATTGGCGCAGGCGAGGGCGCGACAATACAGCGCGTCGTGGCTGTTTCCCTGGGCGACCCGTAGAATATTGCCAGTCAGGTCTTTCTCGACCACATACCAGGGTGCCTCAGCGGCTTTTTGTACGCCGCCAATGCCCAGCCCTTGGCGTTGGCCAAGGGTGTAATACATCAGGCCCTGGTGCTGGCCCAGTATGTGGTTGTCCAGATCTCTGATGTCGCCTGGCTGGGCCGGTAGATATTGCTCGAGGAAGTCTTTAAATCGGCGCTCACCAATAAAGCAGATGCCCGTTGAGTCCTTCTTGTCAAAGGTCACCAGGTCATGGGCTTCGGCGATTCGCCTGACCTCGGTTTTTTCGAGTTCGCCCAGAGGAAACAGGCAGTGTCTGAATTGGCTACCGGCCACGGACTGCAGAAAATAGCTTTGATCTTTGTTGCCATCGACTGCTTTCAGCAGGCGCGTTTCGTTTTCACCATGTACAAGGCGCGCATAGTGCCCGGTGGCAATCAGTTCTGCGCCCAATACCTGGGCATATTCAAGAAACACTTTAAATTTGATTTCACGGTTGCAGAGAATATCTGGATTTGGCGTCCGTCCTTGTTGATATTCGCTCAGGAAATGCGCGAACACGTTATCCCAGTATTCGGCAGCAAAATTCGCTTCATGGAGCTTGATGCCTAATCGGTCGCAAACCTGGCGGGCGTCTTCGAGATCCTCGCGGGCGGTGCAGTACTCACTGC
>JABMOJ010000382.1 GCA_013204195.1 SAR86 cluster bacterium | reverse complement strand
GCACTCCAAAATATTATTCTCGCGCCGCCTGCCAGCTTCGCAATATTCAAAGCACTGTCTGCACGTTGAATAAGCTCATCGGCATCTAGCAGCTGTTTATCCCGCGGGTCGCTACAGCTGGCACCGATACTGATCGTTAGTTTCACGACATTATTAACGAACTTTGCCGCAAGGATTTTTTCCTGAATTTTTTCGGCGATCGCTTTTGATCCCATCGCATCAGTACCAGTCAGTGCAATCGCAAATATAGCACCGGTGTAATGAAACAATAGATCCGACTCCCTCAATATTGACCGCAGCAACGTGGCCACATCGCGTACCGCTGTATCGCCCTGCTCTCGACCAAAGCGATGGTTAATCTGATCAAAGTTATCCGGATTGATAAACAACAGGCTCATTGGCTGGCTTTTCAGCTTTAAGCTTTTCGCCAATTGGCGGACACAGGTTTCGAATTCGACGCGGCCCGGCAGATCGCTAACCGAATGACGCAAGCTTCTGGACATCTCCCAGTTCGCTATCAACGACCGTCCGCTGATCACGATAATGTTCAGCAGCCACCCAGTTGAATCTACAGGGTGCCATACTTGTTTTTCACAGAACACTGGTAACTCGTGCGAATGAGCGTATTGCAACCCGACGAGCAACCAGGATTCGGCAAACTTGATATTTTGCATCGAACGACTCCGGCGCTCATAGAGCACACGGCTGACCACATCAGGGGAACTTTGATTCGGCACTAGGATGAGTAGGCTCAGCGGATTCCGACCAGTCCGTATCATGCACTCCAAACCGTCAACGTTCAGGGACTTTTTTTCGGCTATCATTGACAAGGCGGAATGACTGGCCGCTTCGATAGACGCTAACTCTGGTAGCGCTGGACCCGATGGGTCGGGACAAAGCATTGCGGCACCATCATTTGAGACACAGACAGATGCACCTTGCGTATTTCCAAGACGATTGATACTGCTCAAATAGCGGTCGAACAATTCAGAATTTATCATTATTTCCCTGAGTCGAAACGCCAGGGTCAGATGCCCTTGACCTAGTGCAATGACGTAGCCTAAAAATCATTTACCCAGCCACGAGGATAGATCATCCCCAAGTACTGTCTGATAAGCTTAAAGCTACAGCCGTTGAAAACCGGTTGAAAAAAACCTCTCTATTGCAAGCCTAACGCCATGTATCGGAAAGGCTAAATGCCGATTTATCACCAAATCAAAACTAAGTCACGTCTAGAACAAGCTATTCACAAAGCCTTGTCACATTACACCTTCACGGAGGGTATAGCGGAAAACGCCTCCGGGAGTGTTTGAAAACAGGCGGCTAAGGGCCGATGCTAACAGGGGTTTAGAATAACCAAAGCCTTGGGCTTTTTGGCAGCCTAAACTCAGCAAGTATTTTTCCTGTGCAATCGTTTCGACACCCTCGGCAATCACGTTTAAATTAAGCTCTTCTGCGATCGCGCAAATAGCCGAGACGATGCTTTTAGCGACAGAGTTTTCAAGCATAGATCGCACAAAGCTTTGGTCTATTTTAACCACATCTAATGGATATCTTGCGAGGTTAGCAAGACTAGAATAACCAGTACCAAAATCGTCTACGGCTATTTTTACCCCTAAATTACGCAGCCGAGAGAGAATTAGATCCACATCGGTTCCTACCTGTTGACGCTCAACAATCTCTATTTCTACCGAGGAAAAGTCAATCTTCGACTCTGTGACCGCAGCTTCCAACAAGTCAAAGAATCCTGGATCGCCCAGCTGTACCGGCGAAACATTGATCGACATACACAAGTCTTTAGCCCCGCATTTTTGCCATGATGCCAATTGCATACAGGCTTTTTTCATTACCCATGCACCAAGCGGCACTATTAAACCCGTTCGTTCTGCAACATCGATAAAATCGTCAGGAGGTATGATTTCGCCTTCTCGTGTTCGCAATCGCACCAGCGCTTCAACAGAGACGATCATGTCTGATTTCAAACAATAGATTGGTTGATAGTGAAGTTCCATTCGATCTTCCTGCATCGCCTGGATCAACTCACCGGTCATCATTATCCCTTCGCGATGATCAGTTCGTTGGTTTTCAGAATAAAACTGATAGTTTCCGTGGCGATCAGAGTCGAGTGAATGCAACGCGATATGCGCAAAACGCAGTAGGTCTGATGCATCGGTTGCATCATTGGGATAGTTGGCGATTCCGATATCGATACTTATGGGGATCCGCTGTGACTCATGAATTTCCAGATAGGAACAGGCATCAATTACTCGAATAGCGACATCTTCGATGTCTGTAATTAAGGCGACGTCCCTGATGAGAACCACAAACTCTTCGGCGCTGACATGGACAGCGAAATCGGTTTCACGCAGTGAAGACAGGAGTAGCTTTTCAACATGGCTGGCTATTTGGTCACCGGAACACCCCGAAAATGTTTCTAACAACATTTCGTAGCGATTTATTCTGATCGTAAATATAGCCGCTCGCTCAGTGCCTTTAAGTGCATCGGAAAGTAAACTATCATCTTTCGTACGCAGCTGCCTATAGTCCGATAATGAAATAATGTCAGGTGAATTCGACGACCTAAGCAACCTTGGGGTCCTCAGTATCCTTGGCGCCACGGCAACGCTACCTATGTCTCGAATTTTTTGGATATCCATATCCATTAGTATGATCTCCCTATGAGATGAGCCCACTAGTTCATTAAATGACTATTCCTGCTCGACCCAACCATTGATACCCGCCACTTCCACGGAGCTATTGTTCCACATATAGGCATTGTTCCACATATAGCCATTGTTCCACATATAGCCGTTCTTCCACATATAAGCGTTGTTCCACATATAGCCGTTGTTCCACATATAGCCTTTATTCCAGACGTAACCCACGCCGTGCATATAGCTTCCATCCCACGTGGTACCTAGCTTATTATCATTAACGCCATCAATAAAAAATTTACCCAGAGCATCAAGTCTTGCCGGCCCAATAAAATGTTCCGTACCGGCCAGATCAATTTCGATATCGAGGGCTGAGTTAGCACAGCCTTTCTTGTTTTCATGCAACGCAGCCTTGACGTCGACCAAACCTGCGCCTTGCTGGAACACTGAATAACTATAGTCCTTGTCGCCTACTGAGCTCTTGGCCGAGGCCAATAAACGACATTTCACATCGTCATTGGTCAGCGTGGGATCGTCCTCTAACATCAATGCCACGATGCCGGAAACGACAGCCGCCGCCTGCGAAGTACCGGACATCACGTAATAATTATCACTATTTTCAGCCTGGAATTCTGGATGATTGATCGCTAGCGTCGTCTCCTCTGACATAACACCCAGCATGTGGCCGCCATAAGCGACGAGATCCGGTTTAACGTGGCCTTCAAAGGTCGGTCCAGCGGCAGAAAAACTCACCAAGGTGTCATCGAAAGGATCGTGGGGCGTATAGCTATCGGTAATCGCACCGACTGTAATGACATAAGGCACGTTACCAGGAACAGCAATTGTCATTGGTTCCGGACCTGAGTTGCCCGCTGATGCCACAACCACAATGCCTTTTTGCCACGCGACCATGACGGCTTGTGCCAGCGGATCATCCCAGTAGGCCGTATTGGGTGGCGTACCAAAGGACATGTTAAGAACCCGAATATTATAACGTGCTTGATTTTTAACGATCCAGTTAATACCGTTAATGACATCGGCATAGCTGCCCATGCCGTTCAAGTCGAAAGACTTGACGCTAACAAAACTAGCACCTGGCGCGATGCTGTTGTACTCACCTAATGCGGTCATACCCTGACTGGCGATAATACTGGTGACGTGGGAACCATGGCCATTCTCATCAGTTGCGCGCGTCCTGTCGAGGGCACCCAACGTTGCATCATACTCGGCCTTCAACCTATCGCCACCCAACCATGGTGTTCTTGCTATACCTGAATCCAATATCGCCACGGTAGTGCCGACGCCAATATTACCCATTAGATGCGCGTCTAGTGCGCCGGTCTGGCGTGGATAATGAGTATCGAGGGCTTGTGTCAACTCAAATTTCTGCACCTCAAGCTCGTCGGCATTAATGTAGGCATAGTGACGATTGAATTTTTTACCGCGCTGGGTGCGGTCGGGTTTATCTTTATGCCGCCAGGAATGCTTGTTGGGTTTATGCCAGTCATTTTTCCAGCGCTGCACCTGCGCCACCTCATTCGTGTAAACGCGAAGCTCAGGCTGATTCTCTAATGCTGAACGCTGGGTGGTGGTCAAACCCGCCGACACCGCCTTAATCACATCGAGCTCATGCTCAATATTTCCACCAACAGCACTCACAGCTGCCCGTGCAATATCGAGTGTGGCTCCCTGAACAATCAAAGACTGCTGTTCATCTTGAACGGAAGGCATAGGGGCCGTGACGCTTGTGACCACCGGCTCAACAGCCTTGCTCTGATCACGAGACTGCATCTGGAGTACGCCAGCGCCGATCGCGATCATCATTATCGACCCTAACACCGAGCCCGCTATGTTTTTTAGATTCATCGTCATCTCCTTATGACTGGCACCTCGCGCGCTGAACGCCTTACGCAGTGTTACTACCAAGCATAATCGATGCCAACAAATAAAAAGATCGGGCTCAGAATTTTAATCATTGTTTATCAACGTGTTGGCGCACCACCATCACGAGCGCCACAACAGAGGCGCAATTATGGCACCGGTCATAATTCATAATTTTGAGCTAAGTCATCGTTTTTGGAAATCATGCGCCAAAATTTTGGCGCATGCGCGAGGAGCAAAAGCCTGCCAAGATAACATTCTGGCGTCACTGACGAGGGCTTCTAAGAACATGTTCTCTAAAAAGATGGTCTCTAAGAACATGCCTGCTAAGCGCAAGGTTACTAATTACAAGGACACGCAGAGGTAAGCACTATTCGAGAAAGAATCGAGCTCTAATATTATCCAGATCCTTTTGCGTATCAACGCCGGGTGGAATCGACTCACAGGCGACGTCGATATGAATCGCTTCGCCATGCCATAACACACGGAGCTGTTCGAGTTTTTCGATCAATTCGAGGGGCGCCGGCGTCCAGCGAACGAATCGGTTCAGAAGTTCGACTCGATAACCATAGATACCCACATGGCGTTTATAGACCACCCCAACAGGCAAGCTAACCGGCGCTGCGCCAAACTCATTTCGAGCCCAAGGTATCGGTGCTCGACTGAAATATAGCGCTCGGTTCTGCGCATCGGTCACCACCTTGACGACATTCGGATCCATAACATGCTCAAGATCGGTAGTGTCCTCGTAGAGCGTCGACACCCCAGGCGCAGCGGCCAAACGATCAATCTCTTGCTGTAATGTCAGATTAAGCGCTACTTGGTCAATCACCGCCGGCGGTATCAGCGGTTCATCGCCTTGAACATTCACCACAATCGCATCGTCTGCAAATCCTTCTCTTGCTACTACCTCCTGCAGACGGTCAGTACCCGACTCATGATCCGATGCTGTCATGCAGACCTGCCCGCCGAAAGCTTTGACGACACTCGCAACGCGACTATCATCAGTTGCCACAATCACGTTTGCGGCACTGCTCTGACACGCTTGCTCGTAAACTCGCTGGATCATGGTCTTACCACAGATGTCCATCAGCACCTTGCCAGGCAAGCGCTGAGACTGGTAGCGGGCCGGAATAATCACGGTAAACGCCATTATCGGTCGACTTTTTCTTCAGCCGTCAGGCGTCTGGCTTCTTCTTCAAGCATCACCGGAATGTCGTCACGGATAGGAAAACCGAGCCCATCGGCATAACAAATCAATTCCTGAGCTGGTTTGTCATACTGCAGCTCACCATGACAAAGTGGACACACCAAAATACTTAATAATTTGCCATCAACTGACATGTTGATCTCCATTGCTAGATTGGTCTTCGGCGCTCGTGGCAACACCACGTCTACCTTTGATTTTGTGCAGCAACCGCGGCATAAAATCCTCTGGCATCGACACATTGATGCGTAGATACCAGAAGTTACTATGCAGTAGTCCTGAATTTAACTGACCGACTTTCACGGCATCTTTCTCGGTCATTATGACCGGCAGACTATCATTGAACATCAGGTCCGTCAGACTAAACAAATGATGATCATCAAACTCATGGGTGATCACCTCGAAACCTAAATCACGCAAGGCCTCAAAAAAACGTGCTGGATGGCCTATGCCAGCCACACCATGCACGGTATGCCCCAATGCCTGAGTATCCACAGGTTTGATCGCGCCCGTCTCAAGCTGAATAAGCACATCAGGCAGCAGCTGCATATTGGCCGTCGCGTAGGGCAAAGCAAATTTCTGTGGACCATTCACGACCACAAAATCGACTTCCCGGAGCCGAGTTGCGGGTTCGCGAAGCGGGCCGGCCGGCAGACAACGACCGTTACCTAAGCCACGCTGGCCATCCATAACAACAATCTCAACGTCTCGACCCAAGGCATAATGCTGCAATCCATCATCGGCGACGATCACATCGCAATCATGTTGCTGTAGCAAATATTTAGCCGCCCTGACTCTGTCTGGATCAACTACCACGGGACAACCCGACCGTCGCAACAGCATCAAGGCCTCGTCACCGGTTGCCGCTGGATCAGAGTGCAACTTCACATCAAACGGATATTGGGTCCGACCGCCATGCCCACGACTGACAATTCCAGGGCGGTACCCTGCGGCCGCCAACTGTTCCACCAACCAGATGACCAGTGGCGACTTACCCGTACCACCGACATTAATGTTACCAACAATAATCGTCGGTACAGGAGGACACCAGTGCCTACTTGCATCATTTACGATTCGGCGGCGGCGCATGTTTGCCAACCGGATAAATAACCACGCCACGGGCATTAACAACCGTAGCCACTTAGCATCATCGTACCAGGCATTAACCAAAGCCTGCCGACTGATAAAAGGCGCCGCTTGACCGCCCAGCGCACTTGTTAAGGG
>JABMOJ010000381.1 GCA_013204195.1 SAR86 cluster bacterium | reverse complement strand
CCTGACCATCGCGCCGGCGTCCATACTGGTGTGGATTTCATCGCCGGTCCGATCCAAAAAGCCCGTGTTAATGAAGATCACACGCTCTTTGGCGGCACGAATACAGGCTTTCAGATTCAAGGTTGTGCGTCGCTCTTCATCCATGATGCCGACTTTCAAGGTGTTATGGGGCAATCCAAGCACCCGCTCGATCTGGCTAAACAGATCGACAGTAAACGCCACCTCATCGGGTCCGTGCATTTTGGGTTTAACGATGTAAACGCTACCGCAACGTGAGTTCCTTAGCGGCCCAGTACCCAGCACGTCGTGCATGGCAGCGAGGCTCGTCACCAGACCGTCCATAATACCCTCTGGTATTTCTTCGCCCTGGTAAAGCACGGCATCGGTCGTCATCAGGTGACCGACATTGCGCACCAGTAACAAGCTTCGACCGTGTAGCACGAGTTCACCGCCCGTGGGCGCGGCATAGACTCGGTCTGGGTTCAATTCGCGGCGGACTACGCTATCCCCCTTGGCAAACTCTTCGGCCAAATCACCTTTCATCAGACCCAGCCAATTACGGTATACCAAGCACTTGTCTTCGGCATCCACGGCGGCAACTGAGTCCTCACAGTCCTGGATGGTCGAGATCGCAGACTCCATCAGGATATCTTTGACACCCGCCTTGTCGGTCTTGCCGATGGTGTCATTGCGATCGACCTGTATCTCGAGATGCAAACCATGGTGCTTCAGCAGAATGCCGCTAGGATCGGTCGGCTCGCCGAGATAACCGGCGAACTGCGAGGGC
This sequence comes from SAR86 cluster bacterium, assembly GCA_013204195.1. GTDB lineage: Bacteria > Pseudomonadota > Gammaproteobacteria > Pseudomonadales > Azotimanducaceae > UBA4582. The sequence goes on along the minus strand of JABMOJ010000381.1, from coordinate 13,799 downwards.
TGCGCCAGACCCGAGGTCGTGCCATCCTCGAGCGTGATGACCAGACCACCTGACACCACCTGGTATTGGCTGACGTCTTGATAGCGACCCGCCGCCAACGGCAAGTGGTCGTTAAGAAAGTTAGCGGCATATTCAATGACCTGAGCCCCACGTCCCGGATTATAGCCGCGACCCTTCTCGGCCCCCACGCTTTCCGGAATCACGTCAGTCCCGTAGAGTGCGTCATACAGGCTTCCCCAGCGAGCATTGGCCGCATTCAGGGCATAGCGGGCATTCATGACGGGCACGACCAGTTGCGGTCCAGCCAGCAGGGCGATTTCCGCATCGACATTGTCAGTCTCAATGGCGAAATCATCGCCTTCCTCAAGCAGATAACCGATCTCCTTCAGAAATTGCAGATAGGCAGGCGCATCATGGGGCCTGGCGCTATTGGCTTGATGCCATTGGTCGATCTTGGCCTGAAAGTCATCTCGCACCGCTAAGAGCTCGCGGTTACGGGGCACGAGCGTCGCCAGAATCTGCTCGAATCCTTGCCAGAACGTGGCCGGTTCCACACCCGTACCCGGTATGATTTCCTCATTCACCAGGTCATGTAAGACCTTTTCAATCGCCAGATTTCCAATCGAGATTCGTTCACCCATGATGTCGTGTTCTCTTGCTGTGTTTTATGAAGAGCCGCCATGCTACTAGAAATTGTCGTTTCCGTCATGCTCGGCGCCTGACTGTTGTACCGGACTGCCTGCTCGGCGGCCTGGCACCGGCGGATCAATGCCAACGATTAGATTTCCTGACATCGGCTGCATAGCCAAAACTGGCAAATGCCGCCATACTCAGGAACCTCTGTCATTTTCAGGAATTAGGGCCACCCATGATTGAAACACACACGGATATCCAGACCCCCGGCGGCGCAATGAATACCTTTATTGTCTGTCCCGACGAGCAGGGACCTCACCCGATAGTCCTGTTTCTGATGGATGCACCAGGCAAACGTGAAGAACTACATGATATGGCTCGGCGGATTGCCACCGCGGGCTACTATGTTATGTTGCCCAACCTGTACTATCGGCGCGCGCGCGAATTCGTCATTGATGGGACTCCGAATAGTCGAGAAGTCATGTTCGGCCATATGAACAGTCTCAGCAACGCCATGGTCGTTGATGATTGTCGCGCGCTGCTGTCCTATGCCGACAGCGACCAGCATGCGCGACCTGGCTATTGCGCTGTGATCGGCTACTGCATGAGCGGCTCGTTCGTGTTTGCCGCCGCGGCCCAACTCTCGGATCGCGTGCGAGCCAGCGCCTCGATTCACGGCGTTCGACTAATGACCGACGCAGCTGATTCCCCCCATCTCACCGCCAACCAGATCCAAGGTGAAATTTATTTCGGCTGCGCCGAGACCGATGACTGGGCACCCCCGGCGATGATAGCAGCCCTTGATGCCCATCTTGCGACCACGGGCATTACCTATCGAATTGAATGGTATCCGGGAACCCATCATGGCTTTGTTTTTCCTCAGCGAGGCGCTATTTATGCCAAGCCCGCAGCCGAGCGCCATTGGGAACGGTTGTTCAGCCTCTTCAAGCGCAATCTGTAATCGGTCTGTTCATCACAGATACCGCCGCGAACGAGTAGACCACATGAATCGTTATGCCCTGCTATTTATCTTTATTACTGCGCTCCTCGACGCCATCGGTTTCGGCATTATCATGCCGGTACTGCCCGGACTATTGATGGACGTCTCAGGTGGCGACTTGTCGTCTTCGGTTCGCTACGGCGGCCTACTGATGTTCTGTTTTGCCGTCACTCAGTTTTTCTTCTCACCGATCATTGGCAACCTGTCGGACCACTTCGGCCGCCGGCCAGTGTTATTGTTCTCTTTGTTTGTGATGTGCATTAACTATTTGATTATGGGTATTGCCGGATCCTTGGCGGTGCTATTTATCGGCCGGATTATTTCCGGCATCGGCGCCTCAACCATGAGTACCTGCAATGCCTATATCGCTGACGTCACCCCTGAGAACCAGCGAGCCCAGAATTTCGGCTTGATGGGCGCAGCATTTGGCATGGGCTTTGTCATTGGCCCGGTGATCGGCGGCTTTCTCGGCGAGTACGGCCCGCGCATGCCGTTTATCGCCGCTGCGGTCTTGTCATTTGCGAACATGCTATTCGGCTATCTGGTCCTCAAAGAATCACTACAACCGGAAAACCGCCGCCGGTTTGACATCACTCGAGCCAATCCACTCGGCACCCTGGCACAGATGCGCCATTTCCCGGTGGTGATTGGCATTATCGGCGTGATGTTTCTTTACAACATGGGGCACCATGTTTTGCCCGCCACCTGGAGTTTTTTCACCATTGAGAAATTCAATTGGTCACCCAGAGAAATAGGCTATTCCCTGGGGTTTATCGGCATTTGTATGGTCGCTGTGCAGGGGTTTTTGATTCGCTGGGTGCTACCGCGGACGGGCCTGCGGTTCGCCGGCATCATCGGCATGCTGTTTACCATCGTGGCCTTTATCGGCTATGCGGCCGCTAACTCGCCTTGGATGCTTTATATGGTCATGCTGCCTGGCGCCCTCGGGGCTCTGGCAGGGCCGGCCATGCAGGGTATTGCCTCAAGCCAGGTGGGGGCATCCCAGCAAGGAGAATTGCAGGGCGGCCTGTCTAGCATGATGAGCCTGACCTCCATTATCAGTCCCATCTTAATGACCCAGACATTTGGCTTGTTTACCTCGGACCAAGCGCCGGTTTACTTTCCCGGTGCGGCCTTTTTGCTGGCTGGCGCCTTGACGATTGGCAGCCTTGGGCTGTTTATTCGAGTGACCCGCGGGCTCGGAGCAGCCACGGCGCAACAACCCCGGCGCTGATCCTATCGGTCTCGCCGAATGTTTGGCTAGCCTGGATCTGCGTCTCTGGTTTAGTGCTATGCTTGAGCATCATGATTGAAGCGACAAGTCCGTATGGAAACCCGGCAACCCTCTGTAACGACCAGCAACTCTGACGCGGGCTCAGCGCTCCATTCCTACAGTGCGGTCGCACTGCGCAGCCTGCTAGCCCAGAAACACATTTCGGCGCTGGAGTTGACCGACGCCTACCTGACGCGCATCGACCAAGTGAACCCCAGGATCAATGCTATTGTCACCCTGGTACCGGACCACGCCCGGCAAATTGCTCGGCGGATCGATCAGCAAATCGCCCGCGGTCAAGATCCAGGCCTACTGGCTGGTCTGCCGGTGGCGCACAAGGATCTCGCCGAGACTCAGGGCATTCGTACGACCTTTGGCTCGCGGTTATTTGCCGACAATATCCCCAAGCACAACGCCTTGATTGTGCAGCGCATGCTGAATGCCGGCGCAGTCACCCTCGGCAAAACCAATACGCCGGAATTTGGCGCTGGCTCGCAGACCTTTAATGAAGTCTTCGGCACCACCTTGAACCCCTATGATCTCACCAAGACCCCAGGCGGCAGCTCAGGTGGCGCCGCCGCGGCATTGGCCGCACGCCTCGTCGCCCTCGCCGACGGCAGTGACATGGGCGGGTCGCTGCGGAATCCCGCAAGCTTTTGTAATGTGGTCGGATTCCGTCCCTCTCCGGGCCGAGTACCCACCTACCCCAGTGACATGGCCTGGTTTAACGTTCCTGTAGTTGGGCCCATGGCGCGCACGGTGGAAGACTGCGCCTTGTTTATGGCGGCGATCGCCGGGCCAGACTCGCGGGTGCCCATCGCCTTGACGGCACCGGGGACAGATTTTTTAGAGCCCCTAAAACGGGATTTCACGGGCGCAAGGATCGGCTTCAGCCCTGATTTCGCCGGCCAGATACCCATAGCCCGGGAGGTCAGCGACGTCATCAACAACAGCGCCGGTGTGTTTGAGTCTCTGGGCTGCAGCTTGGATGAGACCTGCCTGGATTTCACCGATGCGGATTACATCTTCAAAACCTTGCGCGCCTGGTCCATGGCAGCCGCTCACGGCCCGCGCCTCAAACAGCATCGCGATCTTTATAAGACCAGCTTAATCTGGAATATCGAGCAGGGACTCGCCTTAACTGGCGCCGACATCGCCACCGCCGAGCAAATGCGGACGCGCCTGTTCCAGCGGGTTAGCACCTTGATGAGCGAGGTTGAATTTTTGGTTTTACCCGTGTGCCAGGTCACGCCTTTCAGCGCCGCCGTTGAATACCCCACTGATATTGAAGGTGTTCCTATGGAGACTTATATCGACTGGATGAAGTCCTGTTACTACCTGTCTTCAATCGGCCTGCCCTGTATCTCGGTTCCCTGCGGTTTTACGCCACAAGGCCTACCCGTGGGTGTGCAAATTGTCGGTCGTCCACAAGCGGATTTCAGCGTACTGCAACTGGCTTACGCCTTTCAACAAGCCACTCAACACTGGCAAACATTACCCAAACTGGATTAGCTTATGCCCACAACAAAAACCTTTGTCACTCATCTTGAGTGCAGTGTAACGGGTGACAGGTATGCGGCCGATGAGCTGCACAATTTATCTGCAGCGGGAAAGCCCTTGCTAGCCCGCTACGATCTGGATGCCCTGGCACGTAGTGTCAACAAACAGATGTTGCAATCCCGACCACCGGAACTGTGGCGTTACCGGGAATTTTTACCGATTCGCCAGGCTCATGATATCGTTCGACTCGGCGAAGTGATGACACCGATTCTCGCCTCTCCCTATCTCCAAAGACGCCTGGGCATGTCCAGCGTGATGATCAAGGACGAGGGTCGCCTGCCCACAGGCTCGTTTAAGGCCAGGGGCGTCGCCGTCGCAGTATCCATGGCGAAAGCGCTGGGTGTAACGCGCATGGCCATGCCAACCAATGGTAATGCGGGCGCGGCACTCGCGGCCTATGGCAGCCGCGCCGGTATCGAGAGTTACATATTTTGTCCTGACGATACCCCACAGATTAACGTCAACGAAATCAATTTCCAAGGTGCTCATGTCTGGAAGGTGAATGGTCTCATTAACGATTGCGGACGGATTGTTGCTGACGGTAAGGCCGCAATGAATTGGTTCGATGTCTCGACGTTAAAGGAGCCCTATCGAATCGAGGGTAAAAAAACCATGGGGCTTGAGTTAGCCGAGCAACTCAACTGGCAGCTACCGGATGTAATTCTCTACCCCACTGGCGGCGGTACCGGCCTGATTGGCATGTGGAAAGCGTTTGCCGAACTCGAGGCCATCGGCTGGATCGGACCCAAACGTCCTCGAATGGTCGCGGTCCAAGCCAGCGGTTGCGCGCCCATCGTCAAGGCCTTTAACGAGGGGCAATCCCATGCGGAACTCTGGCAAAATGCCCACACCCAAGCAGCCGGCATTCGTGTGCCAGCCGCCATCGGTGACTTTCTCATTCTTGATGCGGTGCGCCAAAGTGGCGGTTTTGCCTGCGCCGTCGATGACGAGGCGATTCTTGAGATGCAAGCCCAAGTGACTCGCCAGGACGGCCTGCTATTGTGCCCGGAAGGTGCCGCCACAGCCGCAGCTCTGGCCCAGGAAGTGGCTACCGGCAGGATCAGCAAAGACGAACGTGTGCTGCTGTTCAACTGCGCATCAGGCTTGAAATACCCGATGCCCACTAACGATCGATATCTCGACATCGGCCAACCTATTGATTTCGCTCAACTGCAGCAGCAGGCCGCCGGGTCAGCACGCTGACCTGCTCACAGCCGCATTCATCAATCTATGCACACGTCAGGCAATTAACGCTGACTCAGTCACAAAATCTGCGTATACTGGTTGAGTCCTTAGGGGTGGCGTTGCCTGAGAATCCGCTTTAGCGGTAAACCCTAGAACCTGATCCGGTTAATACCGGCGTAGGAAAAGGTGCGCAACACATCTCACCACACGTCTTATTGATACCGGGTCTCTTACTTTACGACGAGAGAGACTCATGCAAAACACGGCTAACAACACCCCAACACCCATCGGGTCCTATGGACCACGCCTGCTCAGCGGTCTCTTGCTGCTCGGTTGTTGCAGCATCCTTGCGACCCCTGCAATCAGCGCCGAGCTTGAGGAAGTCGTCGTTATGGCCGACTATCGAGACCTCAATGACGCTCAGTTAGCCACCAGCATTACCGTCATATCAAGCGCCGTGGTCCGGCAAAGGGCCGCCCAACATTTCGAAGAGATCATCAATAGCATCCCCAACTTCAATGTCTCTGGCGGTACGGGGCGCAGCCGTTTTTTCCAAATCCGTGGTATCGGCGAGCGCAGCCAATTCATTGAGCCCATTAATCCATCGGTGGGCTTGCTGATTGATAACGTCGACTACAGCGGCGCAGGCTCTATCGCGACCATGATGGACGTTGACCAGATCGAAGTGCTGCGTGGTCCCCAGGGCACGCGATATGGCGCCAATGCCTTAGCTGGCTTGATCAACATTACAACCCGAAACCCGGAACCGGAATACGCCACGAGCCTGAAAGCCAATGTCGGCGACTACGGCCATCGCACCCTGGGCTTGACGACCACAGGGCCCATCACGGCACTCAGCAGTTTTCGTCTGGCCGCAGAGACCCATCAGAGCGATGGTTACTATGCCAACAGCTTTCTTAACCGCGATGATGTTAATCAGCGCGACGAAACCAGTTTGCGCGGCAAGTTGCAGCTGATTTCCGCGCCGGGCGCAGATCTCGCCTGGGAGACCCTCCTGACCCTGGCGAACACCAACGTCGATAATGGCTATGACGCCTTCACATTGGACAACTCTCGTACCACCTTGTCCGATCAGCCGGGCCATGATCGTCAGGAATCCACCTCGCTGGCACTAGACACCACCCTGCACCTGGCGTCTGTGGACCTGCAATTGCTCGCCAGCCTGGGGAATACCGACAGCGAGTATGGTTATGACGAAGACTGGACCTTTGTTGGCATCCATCCTGACGGCTACAGCGCCTTCGACGATTATCTCCGTCGGCGGGACACGTTGAATCTTGAGGCGCGAGTCATCTCAAATCAGCCGATCAAAACCGGCTCATTGAGCACGGACTGGCTGGTGGGTATTTACGCCTTGCAAACCCGAGAAGACCTGACTCGGATCTATACCTACGACTCAGACTTCAACAGTGAATTCGACTTCACTAACTTGGCCATATTTACCCAATTGGATACCAGCATCACTGACCAGTGGCAATTCAGTACAGGATTAAGATTGGAGCAACGAGACGCCAGCTATAAGGATTCTCGAGCGGTGGCGTTTAATCCGAAGGAAAACTTCTGGGGCGGGCGCTTAGCCCTGCAATACTTTCCGAATGAAGGCAAAATGCTCTATACGAGCCTGTCTCGAGGCTACAAGGCCGGCGGTTTCAATACTGACGGCTCTCTTGATGCGGATCTGCGCCAGTTCGATGCAGAATATCTGGTTGAGCTGGAACTCGGCGCGAAACTGAGCCTTGCAGACGACACCCTGCAACTCAAAGTGGCGATCTTCTATGATCAACGTCGAGACCAGCAGGTCAAAAGTTCGCAATTACGAGTCAGAGCTAACAATAGCACTGAGTTTGTCGAATATCTGGGGAATGCCGCACGCGGCACGAACCGCGGCTTCGAGCTGGAAAGCCGCTGGCTAACCCACGATAATCTCACCCTGTTCGCCAATATCGGTCTGTTGCAAGCCCGCTTCGATGAGTTCGTTAACGAGGCAGGAGAAAATCTGGCGGGACGCGATCAGGCTCAGGCGCCGGCCTATACCTACAACCTCGGCGCCAATATTGACATAGGCCGATGGCACACCAGTATTTCTGTTGATGGCAAAGACGAATTCTATTTTTCTGATAGACACAGCTTAACAAGCACAGCTTATACTCTGTTAAATGCCAATATCAGCTACATTCAACCGCGCTGGAAATTGAGTTTTTGGGGGCGCAACCTAACCAACAAAGATTACACCATACGTGGGTTTGGCAGTTTCGGTAACGACCCACGTAAGGGGTACATCACCGAACCCTATGTCCAATACGGTGAACCCCGAATGATTGGCGTCAGCGCCGAGTACGAACTATGACTGATTCAGCGCTCTTGTTGACGTCCATCGATATCAGCCTATACCCGCTTAACGATGACTATATTCCTGCCGTCGCAGACTTTATTCAGCGAATCAGCGCCTATCCTGACATCACTGTTAGGCCTAATGATTTGAGCACTCAGTTGTTTGGTGAGTTCGATGCCATCATGGATCTACTAAAAATTGAAATTCGTCACAGCTGGCAGCATTGGGGTCAGGGCGTATTAGTGATCAAGTTTCTGGCTGGCGATTTGCAGGGATTAAAGGATCTATAGATGCTTCAAACCCTGTTAGACCAATTTCTACAAAACAGCGGCCTTGAACTCCTGGCAGTGGTTCTGGCTGTGGCTTATTTGCTGCTGGCGGTTAAGGAGAATAATTACTGTTGGCACGCCGCCTTCTTCTCAACGCTGATATTTTTCTATCTGTTTTGGCAGGTCCGCCTTTATATGGAATCAGCACTGCAAATATTTTATTTGGCAATGGCGGTCTACGGCTGGCAGCAGTGGCGTCAGGTGACTGACAACAAACCGCGCTTGGCTATCCAACGTTGGTCATGGCAGCGTCATGGCCTGGTGGCTTGCTGCGTATTGGTACTTAGCGGTGTTTCCGGATTGCTACTGAGTCACTACACCGACGCTCAACTACCTTATCTCGACGCTTTCACTACCTGGGCCAGCATTGTCACCACCTACATGGTCACCCAAAAAATTCTCGAGAACTGGGCCTACTGGCTGCTGATTGATAGCGTCTCGATTTACCTATATCTGGACCGCGCCCTGTATTTCACGGCGTTGCTATTTTTGATCTATATTCTGATCATCGCTTATGGTTGGTCTACCTGGCAGCAGCGATACAGCCAGCAGTCAGCCGCTGACTCCGCGAGGCTCTGAGAAAACTTAATAACCACCGGCAAATATTCCGCATTGGTTGTGCCCTCGAAGCCTGCCATTTGGTTTAATAGGTCTTTTGTTTCAATCAACAGGTATCAGCTTATGCAGGATTTATTTTCTATCAAGGGCAAGGTCGCCTTAGTCACCGGCGGTTCACGGGGCATTGGCGAGATGATCGCCGCGGGATTTTTAGCCCATGGCGCCAAGGTTTATATCAGCTCACGCAAGGCTGATGTCTGCGATGCCACCGCTAAACGCCTGATGGCGCAATTTGGCGGCGAGTGCATTTCAATGCCAGCGAATCTGGCAGAAGTCGACAGTATTCAAGCCTTTGCCAATGATCTTGCCAGCCGCGAATCACAACTAGATATTCTGGTGAATAACGCCGGTGTCTCCTGGGGCGCGAGCCTGGACGACTTTCCTGAAATTGGCTGGGACAAGGTGATGGACACGAATGTCAAAGGGGTATTTTTTCTGACTCAAAAGTTGCTGCCCCTGCTGCGCACGTCAGGCAATGCTGAGGACCCCGCTCGAGTCATTAATATTGGCTCTGTTGACGGCTTGAAAACCCCAGCCTTCGAGACCTTTTCTTACGGCCCATCCAAGGCCGCGGTGCATCACTTGACTCGGGTTCTGGCGGCGCATCTAACAAAAGAACATATCATCTGTAATGCCATCGCTCCCGGCCCCTTCCCTACATGGATGCTCAGCACCGGTGTTGGCGGCGGCGGCGATACCGATATCGACTGGAGTAGTGTGGGCAGAAGCAATCCCCGTGGCCGAGTAGGCACCATGGAAGATATCGCTGGGCTAGCCATTTTTCTGAGTTCCCGTGCCGGGGCCTATACCGTCGGCGAGGTCATTACCTGTGACGGCGGCGCCACCTACGCCCGCTAAAGCCTGAGGTGTTCGAGCCCCGCTAGCTGATAACTGCCTGGCAACTATCAAGTAACTGTCAATTGACTATCTGGCAATAAAAGGGGCTTAGAACGCTGCAGTATTGGTTACTGATTTCGCGGAAACGGATACTCGGCGCCTTCAGGTAAATCCACTTCAAAGGTATTGAGTGACATACAGACCATGGTGTAGAAACCCGCAACGTTGATAATTTCTGCGACGCCCCGCTCGCCGAATAATTCCACCGCCGCCGTAAACGTGGCGGTATTAACGTGGCGCTGAGTCTGCAATTCGTGGCATACCGCATAGGTCAATCGATCACCCGTATCATCAAATACCGGCATCTGTCCCGTCTTTATAGCCGCGATCACATGATCGGGAAGACCTGCCTGACGCGCCATAGGTTCGTGTGCATACCATTCAAACTGGGCTTGCCAATCCGCTCCGATCATGAGAATCGCCAGCTCGATATAGCGGCGATTTACAGCGGTTCGAAACCGAAACATACCGCCCAAACCATTCAACCGATTACCCATCTCTGGGCTCAACACCCAGACATCAAAGGGCCCGCCGATATGACCGTCGGCCACACCTTGACGACCTTTTGCAATTTTATCGAAAAGTACTTTTTCTTCATCGCTGAAGTCGGCATAACTGCGTCGAGTGAGACGTGACATGATTAATTTCCTGGTAAAGGCTAGCACCCAACATGACAGATCAGCGGCATCAACGTCAATACGGCGCCTTGTTTTTGCCTAGATTTTGCCTAGATTTTGCCTAGGTTTTGCCTAGCTCACCCGCAGCAAATTGCCGCGCAGAGATTTATTGCCAGTCGGACAACCGCAAGCTGGCCTTATCATCAAGGCGAGCTTGTAGTTGGCCGATTTACCGTTCAGCAGGTCAGACAAAAATCTTTAGTCGATTTTGATCTGACGACGTTTTTCCTGTTCCGATTTCTTAACCACGACTTCTAGCAAACCATTCTTGAATTTGGCAGAAACGACTTCTGCACCGGCCGCTGCAGGTAGTGAAATCGTTCGCGAAAATTTGCCTTCGACAATTTCCTTGCGGTAATAGTCATCCCTGTCGTCCACCTCAACCTTACTCTTCTCACCCTTGATCGTCAGGGAATGGTCTGACATGGTGACCTCAAGATCTTTTTTATCGACTCCAGGAATTTCAGCTCGCACAACAATCACATCATCACGCTCGACTACATCAACGATTGGCAATTTGTTTTCGAACTGCATAAGCTCACGAAAGGGCAGTAATTTTCTCGACCATAAGGCGGGGAAATCTTCATCAAACAAGCGGTCAAACATGTCCAGAGAAGCTGGGTGGCGACGAATTGACGGGGACTCTATCAGTTTTTTAGACGCCGGTTTTTGTATGTTATCAGCCATGAAACACTCTCCTTGAGATAAGTTTTACGCGCTTTTTAGGAACCCCTATTATCAAGGCAATTAGTCTCACGCCGCTGATTCAGATCAAAAAAAACCCCGCATCAGCGGGGTTCGAAAAGAGCCAGAGTCATCTTATTGCGGCGGGAAACCGACAATGATTTTATCCACCATACGGACAACGTTTTCTTCTGAAAAATTCTTCTGGGTCAGGGCCGCCGAACGCCAACCACGCCATATCAATCGATCCTGAACTCTGTCAACAAGATCAATGATCAGCACGGCTTCCTCATAGGATTCCACATCGGGCGTCGCGAATTGGATCGAGCGACGCCAGTATGAATCATAATTGCGATAGCCAAGACCGATCCCATAGCCTATCGCACGAATTCTATCCTTGCTGGTAGAGTGATAGGTTACCAGCATATCCGGATTGTCGGTATTCTCGACGAAGCCGCGAGCCACCAAAGCGCTGAGCACCGCCGCCTTAACACGCTCGTCCATAATAGCGCTGTCGAGTATGGGGTCCTCAACCTCTTGCACCTCTTTCGGGGCCCAGGCGAAGGATTGGTATCGCGAAAAATCAACATCTTTGGCCGATTCACTGTGAGGCGATGTTGCGCAGGCATTCAGCAGCAGCACGCCCACCAACAGGAAGACGCGCCGCAGCGCCGTTGTACCCGCGATGGGGCTTTTAAAGAACACCAGATTAATGTGCGACATTGAGCTTATCCTCTTATCCTGCATTTGACTTGATACGAGTTGATAGCATCACGGGCTGTCTACCCGGCGTCTTGACCTGAATCAACTCGAAGATTTATGCTGATTTTCAGCGGAAACCTATCGACAAACTTAGCGAAATATTCTGTCAATCATTCATCAGCCCCTGCTGGGACTCATGACGTTATGCGCTACAATCGCGGCTGTTAATGGCAAACCGCTAATTGAAAGCCAGTAGCCTACAATCTACAACACCCATTTGACGCCTTACTTGGCATGGTAAATCAGCACTGGGTGGTTAGCAAGGACCGCACCTCTGCCAAGCTGCTCTCGGCTGTTGATGCCTAGGTTGTTATTACTGACCGACGACGCTCAGCCCATCCGGGCTGGCGTCCACAATGCAATTCTGCGGATGTTCTGGCTGACTCACTGTCGTGACTCTCTCGACTCGAAAAAACCGTAACCTTGGAGCAACAGCATGGCGATGACAGACAATCTCGAAAAGTTATTGAAGGACGGTGCCGATAGCGCAAGACTGCGCTTTGGCCTCGGCAGCGCTTACTTCAATCAGCGCCAGTTCCTTGAAGCGATTCCCCACTTACAGGCTTGCATTGCTATGGACCCGAACTACACCGCGGCCTATAAGCTGCTGGGCAAAGCTTTGCTAAAAACCGGTGATAGTGTTGCGGCAAAGGTCATATTTGAACTGGGCTTACCCATCGCCATCGCGAGCGGCGACAAGCAGGCCGAACGTGAGATCAGCGCTTTTAGCCTGAAACTGTCTCGAGACGAGACCCAACCCTAATACCATCAACGTCACCGGCCCACACCCGCCCAAGCTCAGCTGGATCAGTGCTGGCCATGACCTGAGGTTTAGGTATATTGCATTGCTGTGGTACCACCAGCAGCATCAATATTAGCTTGACGCACCCGAACGTCAGTTTTAACTTCAGTTTTCGGGCTTTCGACAATGAGTCAGGCCAGTCAACAACAGGACTTCAAATATGGCGCAGCAACTATTTAACCTGGCAGGTAAAGTCGCACTGATTACCGGCGGCAATGGCGGTATTGGTCTCGGCATGGCTGAAGGACTCGCCGCCGCTGGTTGTGACGTTTGTATCTGGGGCACCAATGCCATCAAGAATGCCAGCGCACTCGATCGCTTGAAGTCTTTTGGCACTCAGGTTTCTGCGCTTCAATGTGACGTGGCCGACGCAGCCGCTGTGGAAGCCAGTTTCGCGCAGACCATCGCCACCCACGGGCGCGTCGATGGTTGTTTTGCTAATGCGGGAATCGGCGGCCGAGGCACCGCTTTCGAAGACATGACGGATGCGGAGTGGCACCGAATTATCGACGTCAACCTGCATGGAGTCTTCCACACGTTTAGGGCAGCCGCTCGCCACATGCGAGAACGCGCAGAACAGGGTGATGCCTTTGGACGCCTGATCGGTACCGCAAGCCTAGCGGCGATTTCTGGTCAGGCCAGGGGCGAGCATTACGCGGCAACCAAAGGTGGGCTGGTATCGATGATGAAAGCTTTGGCCGTGGAATACGCCCGCTATGGGGTGACCGCTAACTCAATTTTACCCGGTTGGATTGAAACAGACATGACCCAGGGCGCCATCAGCAATCCGAAATTTGTCAGCAATGTGATGCAACGCATACCGGCCAGGCGATGGGGCAAAGCCGAGGATTTTGCCGGCATCGCCGTTTATATTATGAGCCATGCCAGCAGCTATCACTCAGCGGACACCTTTCTAATCGATGGCGGCTACGCCGTTTTTTAAAAACGGCGGCAAACCAACAGCTCAGTAACTGGCGCCCATGCCCGCACGCACGTCGTTGTTGACCCCATACTGAGGTATAGGAT
>JABMOJ010000380.1 GCA_013204195.1 SAR86 cluster bacterium | reverse complement strand
TCTGTTTGTGCACACAGGCTAAACCGCTCGGCGCGGGCCAGCAGCTTGCCTTTGATGGAGTCTCTATCAGTGATCATCCACACTTCGCCCTCGGGGGTGTAGTCATACCAGATAGGCACCGTCAGAGGGCCCTTAGTTTGACGGGGAATACTGACAACGCCGACATGTAGATCAGCCAGGAACGCCTGACGTTGAGCCACGGACATGTTGAGTGACATCGGATTAACCTCCAAATTACGCGAGTAGTGATTCCAGGCGGAGCAAGGCGCCTTCCATGCTTTGGCGAATAAAAGGTTCAAATTTCTCCGGTGTGACTTGTGTCTTCCAGGTCAACTGGCAGCCCGTTTCGGTGGCCGCGACCTGCATGCTCGCCAGATGCGAGTCGAAAGGAATGGGGCTTTCGATACAAGTGTATTCGATGAGCCTCTGGTCATGATCTAACTGCAATATTTTTTCTTTAAGAGCCCCGGCACCGGGTAGGGTAAAGGCGCGTATCTCACCATCAAACTGACAGGACTCAATACCCGGCACCCAATCGACTCGTTCTGGCTGGCCAAGAATTAGCCAGAGCTGCTCAGCGGTGGCATTAAATTGATGCTCTAAATGAATAGCCAAAATCGTCTCCTATAAATCTGAATATGTAAAACTACTGATCGCTAGGCTAGGTTGAATTGCGCCGCAAAGCAACCCAAGGGGGTCTTGTGGTGCTTTGCGGGATCTCAGTCGGTGCGCACAGAGCCGCACGAAATTTCATCGTTGGCATGGCGGCCCCTGGCTAGATCTACTGCTGCTCGACGCTTCACTATGCGGCCGTTGTATCCGAGTGTTAAGTTTTAGCCCAAAATTTATAGGTCGCTTTCAGTTTGCTTGCCTCGTGTGTGGCGTCGTGTCACATCAGCATAAAATGTTTTGAATGCAAAAACCTTGATAGTGCAGTCGGCCCACCACGAATACCTAAATCTGATTTAACTCAATGGCATTCAGTATTTCCGTGCCGATTCACCGACACAGGATTCAAAGTTAGATGTAAGTAGGCTCGTCAAGGGCAACAAAAGTAATCAGCCCCCTGTGCCGACTGTCAGATCGAGCGAAATGAGTCGTAGTGATCATAGCTCAACCCTATTTTTGCTCGGTTTTAACCATTAGAATCGCCGATAATTGAGAGTCCTTGAGATGATATGAAACAGCTTGAAGCAGATTATTTGGTCGTGGGTTGCGGTGCAGTCGGTATGGCATTTGTTGATACCTTGCTGTCAGAGTCGAACGCCACCGTGATCATCGTCGACAATCATCATCAGCCAGGCGGGCACTGGAACGACGCCTACCCGTTTGTTCGGTTACATCAGCCGTCGCATTTCTATGGCGTGTCTTCAGCCCCGCTGGGTTCACTTCAGCTCGATCAGTCAGGTTCTAATGCAGGTTATTTTGAGCTGGCTTCCGGCAATGAAGTGCAAGCCTATTTTGAACAAGTCATGCGACAGCGATTTCTGCCTTCAGGGCGAGTGCAATATTTTCCGATGGCTGAATATGATCACGATGGCCGGTTTCATAACGTGATGTCAGGTGACGAGTATACCGTGCGTGTCAATAAACGAGTTGTCGACAGTGCCTATTTCAAAACCACCGTCCCCTCGCGCCACTCTCGCGGCTTCACTGTTGCTGCGGGCGTTACCTGCATTGCACCGAATGAGTTGCCCATACTTGCCGCGCAATATGATCATTTCTGTATTCTCGGTGCGGGCAAAACCGCCATGGATGCTGGTGTTTGGTTGTTGGATAATGGCGCTGACCCAGATCGCATTAGCTGGCTTTGTCCGCGCCGATCTTGGCTGATGAATCGAGAGGTGACCCAGGCCAGCGTGGCGTTCTTTAAAGAGTCTGTCGGAGGCTTCGCCAATCAGATAGAAGCAATTGCTATGGCAAGTTCTACTGACGACCTGTTCGAGCGGCTTGAAGCCTGTGGCTTTATGTTACGCATCGACAAGACTCAACGACCAAGTATGTTTCACTTTGCGACTATTTCAAAAGGTGAAATTG
>JABMOJ010000379.1 GCA_013204195.1 SAR86 cluster bacterium | reverse complement strand
GTAGTACTCGACACGCTGCCATTGGATGGCGTCACGGCAAAGCATATCCTGCGCTTCGGCTTAACGGCGGCGGCGGATGTCAGAGGCGTGCCAACCTACCATGCTGACCATACGCTGGTGTGTGTAACGGTGGGTGAGCGCAGCTGGCAGTATCGCCTGAGTGCCGGTGGCGAGCACCGGGTGCTGACATCCTTAGCCAGTTTTGCCGTGCTGCTGGCGCTCGGTGCTGACCTAGAGGCAGCCCTGGACTGTATGCCGACTTTGTTGATGCCCACCGGTCGCGGTAATGAACTTGTGATTGGTGGCGTGAGCCTGCTAGACGACAGCTACAATGCCAACCCGGTAAGCATGGGCTACGCGCTGCAATCTTTGGCCAGTGCTGATGAAGGTCGGCAAAAGGTCGCCATTCTCGGCGAAATGCTCGAGTTGGGCCCTGCCAGTCAGGCGTTACACGAGGCGTTGCAGGCAGATTGCGCTGGTCTCGATGGTGTGATCACCGTCGGTGATGGCTTTCAGTCCTGGAATCGGTCACAGTTGGGTGAGCGCTATTGGGGGCATGTGGATAGTGCGGCTGACATTGATCTCACCCAATTGCTTGAGAAGCTGGAGCCTGATGCGCAGATTCTGGTCAAGGGTTCGAATCGGGTCTTCTGGGTCCATGGTTTTGTTGAGCAACTGCGAAGGAAGTTGCTTGAAGGGTCCGTTGTTGGGGATACAGGGGAAACCGAGTGAGGACGTTTCTGGCGCAACGCCGGGATTTTGGTTGACGGCTATATCCTGATCGCAAAGCATGCAATAATCCGCAGATCAAAAAGGGATAGGCAATGATTGTCGACAAGTTAGGCAGACGATTTCGAAACCTTCGAGTAAGCCTTACTGCGGCGTGCAACTATGCCTGCACCTATTGCGTACCCGATGGTAAGAGGCTTCAGCCTGCTCGAAACGAACTGCCCGCGACGGAGTTGCTCAAGGGCGTGAAGCTCTTACAGCAAGCGGCGGGTATCGATAAACTTCGAATTACTGGCGGTGAGCCGCTGGTGACGCCGAAATTTGATGAGTTTCTGCTGGGTGTTATGGCGTTACCCCTTGCCGATGTCAGTCTGACGACCAATGGTCAGCTGCTCGGCCGAAAACGGGAAGTGATTCGTGAGTCAGGCATCAAGCGTATCAACGTCAGTCTCGATACCCTCAATCCGATGCGGTTCCAACAGATAGCCAGAGGCGGAGATCTTGGTACTGTGCTGGAGGGCATCGATGGTTTGCTGGCGGACGGCATCAAGGTGAAGATCAACATGGTGCCATTGCGCACCCAGAACCACAGTGACGTTCTCGCCATGTTGGACTATTGTCTCGATCGAGGGATTGAATTGCGCTATATCGAGCTGATGCGCATGGGTCACCTGGTCAAGGGTAATGCCTTTCAGTCTGACTTTATCTCCATGCAATCTTTGCTGGATATTATCGCCGAGAAGTATGAGTTTGCGCGGACGGATGCGCCTTATGATTCAACCTCGGTCAGATTTCAGGTGCCAGGCAGGGGCGTATTCGGTGTGATAGCCAACGAAAGCGAGCCTTTCTGCAGTTCCTGCACTCGACTACGCTTGTCTTCTGATGGTTATCTGTATGGCTGCCTCAGCAGCAGTCGACGCCAATCGATAACTGATCTGCTTGACCTGCCTTCACACCTGGCGCTACCGAAGCTGCAGAATATTCTGGTGAGTGCGCTGACTGACAAAAAGCTCGCCTTTGAAGGCGAAGTCACGGTGATGAAGTTTATCGGCGGCTAAAGGGGTTGATCAGATTGGCCCTTATTTTCCTGCCGCGGCCAGTCTGTACTGCGACAATCTGCGTATTCATACTACCAAATTAGTGACACTATTAAATTCGTTGCGCCAGCAATAGTCAGCCCGATATCAATGGCGATGCCCATTGGGCAATGACCGGTAACGGGAATCCTACGACGACCTGAGGACAATCATTGATTGACGGTCGCAGTTTTTAGAGGTGGCAAATGACTCAGTCTGAGAAACAAGGTGCACCCTATTCGCTGCTCGGCGAACTGGCGCAGATGACGACAACCGAGCCGCCCCCCTTACATCTGTGGCATCCAGAGCACGTCAGTGATATCGATATCGAGATTAAAGCCGATGGCAGCTGGTATCACGAGGGCGCGCCGATCAAGCGTCAACGGCTGGTGCGCCTGTTTTCAACGGTAATGAGGCTTGAGTCGGATGGTCATTACTACTTGGTGACGCCAGTGGAAAAGTGCCGAATCCGGGTCGCGCAGGCGCCCTTTGAGGCTATTCTGATGAGTGTTATTGACGACAATGAATCCCAGGTCTTACGCTTTACGACGAACGTTGCCGATCAGGTGAGTGCTGATTTGGCGCATCCCATCACGGTTGAGCAGATGGCCGATGGATCACTGGTCCCCTTTGTGGAGGTGCGTGAAGGTTTGCGTGCTAGGTTAGCAAGGAGTGTCTATTACCAATTGATGGCGCTGCTCAGCATCGGGCAGGTTGATGGCGAAGCCTGGTATGGGGTCTGGAGTAGTGGCGCATTTTTTGCCATCCAGCGCGCGACAGAAGTTGACGGCGCTGACGTCTGAGGCGGACGAGCTGATCTCAGTGGTCTATGGTAGCGCCCGCAGCGCAGACGCTCACATAACAAAAAGCCATCTGGCGAGCAGGCACCTTGCAGTGCTTACCCGCCAGTCACCTACATGTTGCCGTAGTTTGGGCCGCCGGTGCCTTCGGGTACCACCCAGTTGATATTCTGCGCTGGGTCTTTGATGTCACAGGTTTTACAGTGAATACAGTTCTGCGCATTGATCTGAAAACGCTTGTCGCCATTTGGTTCGTCAATAACTTCATAAACACCAGCAGGGCAGTAGCGCTGTGCAGGCTCGTCAAATAAAGGTAGGTTGGAACTAATAGGTATCGTTGGGTCGCGCAACTGCAGATGGCAGGGCTGGTCTTCTTCATGAAATGTGTTGGTCAGGAAAACCGAGCTCAACTTATCGAAGCTGATCACGCCGTCGGGCTTCGGATAATCAATCTTCTCTGACTTGTTCGCCGGCTTCAAGGTAGCGTAGTCAGGTGTAGGGTCGGATAAGGTGATGGGCATCTTGCCGCGGAAGATGTATTGATCTACCCAGGTCAATGCTGAGCCGAAGAAAAGGCCGAACTTATGCAGCCACGACGAGGTGTTACGGGCCACATATAATTCTTCGTGGAGCCAGGATGTCTTAAAGGCCGCCGGGTAACTGTCGAGAGTTTCAAAGCCTTGAGAACCCGATTTGAGCGCGGCGAAGACCGATTCCGCTGCTAGCATCCCTGATTTCATGGCGGTATGGGTGCCTTTCTGCTTCAGGTTGTTCAAAAAGCCGGCGTCGTCACCGACGAGCAAGCCGCCCGGCATGACGAGTTTCGGTAACGCCGTCAGTCCACCCTTGATCACGGCACGTGCCCCGTAAGCAATGCGTTTGCCGCCTTCGAGGTAGTGTTTGATAAATTTATGTTGCTTGAAACGCTGAAATTCGTCGAAAGGACTCAAGTGTGGATTGCTATAACCGAGATCGACGATAAGACCGATGGCGATTTGGTTGTCCTCTAGGTGGTAAATGTAGGAACCGCCCAGTGTCTGGCCGGGAAAATGCCCCAGGGGCCAGCCCACTGTATGGACTACCTTGCCGGGTACATGCTTCTCTGGCTTAATATCCCAGATTTCCTTGAACCCGATGCCGTAGTGTTGGGTTTGTGAGTCGGCCGCTAGGTCAAATT
>JABMOJ010000378.1 GCA_013204195.1 SAR86 cluster bacterium | reverse complement strand
GCGTTCTGCCGCGGTGGCCACGCCCTGTCTACCCTCGACAACGATCTGCTGAATGAGTGGCAGCCCTGCCTCACGAAAGACCTGCTTGGCGATAATCTTGTCCATAGCGATGGCGCTGCTTTGCACGTCGCTGCCCACATAGGCATAACCGAGGATATCGAGAAAGCCCTGCAAGGTGCCATCTTCACCCGGCGCACCATGCACCACAGGAAAGACAACGTCGGGCTGACACTCGGCCAGTTGGCGCTCAAGGCCGGTTTCTAGGGCGATATCGAATACCTGTGAATAGTTCTCTCGCAGCGCCTTGATGACGCCCTGGGCAGATACCCGGGAGACCTCAGCCTCGGCAGAGGTGCCGCCGTTGATAACGGCGATTCTTAACTGTTTGTTCATGGGTCAGCGCGGTCGTGAAGAATGTAGGGTGATAGTAATGGGAAGCGGGACCAATCGAAAGCGGTGATCGGGGAATATTGCCGGGATCACCGTGCTCATGGCGCTTTGCCAGATCTCATGGGTCGAGGTTCAAGATATTGATGGGGGTAATGCTATCTGCTGGAACAAAACCAAAAATTCGGCCATAGAAATACAATTCGAGATCCAGTGCCCGCTTGATGTTCTCGGCCTGCCGAAAACCATGCTGCTCACCTTCAAAGGCTACATAGGCGACGGGAATGCCCTTCTTCTCAAGGGCCGCGACCATCTCTTGCGCCTGGTTAGGGGGCACGACCTTGTCCTCCAGTCCCTGAAAGAAGATCACCGGACAATCCAGTTGGTCAATATGATTGATGGGCGAACGGTCTTGGTAAATTTTGATGTCACGGGGGTACTCACCGATCAGACTGTCCAGATAGCGAGACTCGAATTTGTGGGTGTCTTTAGCCAGCGCTTCCAGGTCACCGACGCCATAATAGCTGGCGCCCGCCTTGAAGGTGCTGCGTAGGGCCAGAGCAGCCAGGGTGGTGTAGCCACCGGCGCTGCCGCCCTTGATAGCGAGCCGTTGCGCATCGGCCAGGCCTTGATCTACCAAGTGCTGGGCGCCAAAGACGGTGTCGTCAACGTCGACAATACCCCACTGGTGTTTGAGCTTGTCGCGATAGGCGCGGCCGTAGCCGGTGGAGCCGCGGTAGTTCACATCCAGTACCGCAAAGCCGCGGCTGGTCCAGTATTGCTTGCGTAGGTTGAGCCCGGAATGGGTGGCGCTGGTGGGTCCGCCGTGGAGTTCAACCACCAGTGGTGGAGCGCTACCTTCTGGCGACTGAAAATCCTGGTTAGTGGGTGGGTAGTAAAAGCCGTGGGCGATATCACCGTCGGTTGAGGGGAAGTCGATAGCCTGGGGCACGGCGTAATAGCCAGGGTCCAGTTCCAGGTCGCAGGACGACTTGACTCGAGTGGTTTTGCCGCTCGCCAGATCAAGGCAGATGACAGCGCTGAAGGTAGTGGCTGACGCGCCAACAAAAGTGCAAAGGCGCTGGTTCTCGCTCAGGTGAATGCCGCCAATGTCGGTGTAGGGTTGTTCCAATATTCGGTGACTGCCATCGGCTTGCAACAACGCCAATTGACTGACGCAATTGCTCGAATAACAGCAGAGTATATCGGTACCGATGAACTGGTAATTCGTCGGACCAAAGACCCACTGGGGTTCGCCAAACTCGGCGCTCATGGGCCATAGGTTGAGCGCCTCACTGTCAGCCGAGTGGCGATACAGGTTCCACCAGCCACTGCGGTCAGAGATAAAGTGTAGTTGACCATTCGCCGCATAGCGGGGTTGTTGAACGGCCTCCGTTCGACTGCCGGCAATCTTCTCCACAACCAGTAGGCCGTACTCATCGTTACTTGGATCTGGCACGGCGGCTTGCCAGAGTTCGGTGCCATCCCAGGGCATATCCGGATGGTTCCAGGTGATCCAGGCAAGCTGGGTGCCATCGGGACTTAATGCCGGTGCGGCAAAAAAGTCGTGACCACGGCTTAAGGGGGTCACGGAGCCACTGCTTAAATCCACAGCCGCCAGGTAGTTTTCGGGCTCAGCGGGTGCCTGACTGTGGTCTTCCACTACACAGATCAGGCGATTTCTGCGGGTATCAACAATGCCATCGGCAAACCGCAGGTGGGGTGTATGGGTGAGTTGCCGAGGTGGTTCTGGGGTCTCGGTCAGGCTGTCGATTTGATAGATTTGTTGATCAGCAAAATGGCAGAAATAGAGGGTCTGGGCATGCTGCCACCAGGCGCCGCCACCATATTCGTGGACTCGAGTGCGGACATTAAAGGGCGCGGGTGTCATATCGGTGGTGCGGCCGTCTGGGGTGCGTCGCACGATGACGTTGCGCCCGGCTTCTCGTGGCCTGGCTTCAACCCAGTATTGGGCGCCAGCAAATAATGCGGGACTGCCGACGCCGATCATCTCGGCGACAATCAAGTCTGAAGTGATGGGTGATTTCCAGGTGCCGTATTCTGCGATCATGCGGGGGTCCTTTTGTGCTTTGCAACGTGCGTTGTCGAAAGATTGATCCGTAGGTTTCTTTGTGCGAGTTTGTTTAATTTGCTCTGTGCGAGCCTTTATCCAAAGCCAGCCGATCAAGTGTTGTTGATGCTCGAGATCATTTCACCTCGAAGGCTTAACCGATACTGTCGAGAAATTGAGTCAGCCCATGAGCGTCAAATGGCCAGCCCAATTCGGTATCGGCGCGATCGGTTTTAATCACTGGAATGCGAATGCCGTATAACATCATCAAGTCATCAGAATCACTGATTTCGACTTCCTGAATAATCATCGAGCGCCCTTGAGCCTGACTTTGCTGCAGTAACCCTAATGCCTGCTCACATAAATGACAACCGAGGGTCGTATAGAGGGTAAGGATCATAGGCGAAAGAATTCCCGAGCGTTGGTGGTCGTGGTACGAGCGATGTCTGCATAAGATTTACCGGTGGCAGTCGCGACAGCCTGACACACGTAAGGCAAATGCACGGGTTCATTGCGGCGGCCTTTGGGCTTGGGTTTGATGT
>JABMOJ010000377.1 GCA_013204195.1 SAR86 cluster bacterium | reverse complement strand
CGGTTCTTGTTGGGTGTTCCGACCTGACGGCCACCTGTCTTAAATCCGTGAGCCATCCAGATGCCTCCAAAATAGATAGGCTGATTTTAGCGTCTATCGTTCGTTGCTAAAACGTACAGTAAAACGAATCTCAGCTCCGTCCTGGCTCTATTTTTCAGGCTAAGGTGAGCGTATATGGCGAGTTATCAGCAAGACGGCTTGCCGGCGGGTTACCAGCGCCTACGACGTACACTGATCAACCCGTCAAGCCTTAGCGTCATGGCGACGGCGGCAACCGTGCCTCTATATAAGTCTCAACTTCTTCCGCTGTATCCCTTTCAGCTCCGTTGCCAATTGCGCCTGAGATCAATGAATCGCTAGAGAAACCAAACAGGTAACGCATCAATAACAGGCCGTCTGTGAGCGCCTTAGACTCACCATCACCTCAACGTCCAGTTCGGTATTAGCGCCCGCTAAATAGCTCGATATGGCTTTCTGGCGTGGCTCTGCCTGCTTCACCGCCGATAGCGCCGGCAGCTAGCGAATCACCGCCAAACCCGAATAAATGGCAGATTATTAACAGACCATTAGACAGGGCTTGCGCCTCGTTGTTTTCATCGACATCAAAACTGAAACAAAGCAATGGGTCCCAGAAGTTAGCTATGGTGGCCTGACCTCTGCTTTTGCAGCAAGTTAAGAATGGGGAGATTACCCTGCATGAATGAAGCGGAGATCTGTCTTACCTCGATAAGCCGTGAGCAGCCTATCGAGGCGACAAATACTGAGTTAGGGCTGGGCGTTATACAGCGTCGTGCACTCCAGTGCCCATGCATGCTCATAAGTTCGAATGTTGCTTAGGCCCTTCAATGTATTGGCGAACCAAGGCTCGGTGCGTGCATCCAGGGCTTCGCCAAGGCGCGCGCTAGATGTTGCTGCCATTGATACCATCACTTTGCCGACTCGATCTCCGCTGTCGGGAACAAAGGCCTGCACAGATATATCTGCGAAGTCGTTTGCCTGCATCGCCAATTGAAGCTTGTCTAAACTCGCAAGATATTTCGACATATTGGTGGTGCTGACTAAAACGTTCCACTGATAGCTCTTGTCCCCTGTCGCTGACGTGGTTCCTGTGGACGTACGGACAATTCTATAGTTGTCCCAAAAACGAATAGTTCTATCAGCTTTGTTTTTCGCGACTTCGGCAACCATGGTCTTGTTCATGAACTCAGCCGACCAGGCAGTTTTTTGTGAGTCAAAAAGCGAATAAAGATACAGGTCGCCTGCGACTTCGGCACCACCGCGGGGCACACAGATACCCATTGTAGAGGCGCCATTGGCCTTCGATAAAGCTTCGGAACTGCTCGCCGCCCAGCCGATATAACCGGCGGGGTCTTTGGTGTTGACAGTGACCAGGTTCATTACTGGCTCGGAAAACGCAGGCGCCGACAGAATCGACGTGGCGGCGATCACGCATATGGTCTTTAAATATCTACTTACCATCGTGTTACTCCTCAGTTTAGCTATGCAATTTGCCGGTAGACCATATCAAAAATATGCCAAGACAGTTAGGTTAGTTCGACTTTGGTGGTGACGTTGAATATCCTGACTCTACTATTTTTATGGTGTCTCGTTCGCATTCATCCAATTTCTGTAGGTGCAGCGCCAAATACCTATGCAGGTGGCGAATAGCCGACTCGAATCGGCCGAACCTGTAATGGGTGTTAACGCCGGAACCGATGGCGGCTTGAATGTCACTGACGACTTTTGCATCTTCTTGGTTGCCGGTGTCGGAAAGAAAAGCAACGTCCTTCTTGGCCCGGGCTAAGCCCTCTTCTGTGAGAACGCCGCCATCCGGTATTGGTAGGGTAAGCATATAGCTAAAGTATCGTGTTTGCGTCGGTGATTCCGGTTTTGCCAAAGTGACATTGTAGTGTTGCGATAACCGAATGACCGAGGCAAACGGAAACACTCGATTGACAAGTATTACCATGCGGTCAAGTGACAGGTTCTCTCGAGGCGCGTCGCGCAACTTTTCGATGGGTCTGAACGGTTTTCGTTAATACCGCATCTTCAAGAGAGCTATCCAGTCCAGTTGTTATGTATGGTGCTTGAAGTGAATCGCAGCAGTTACAGGTACTGGCAAGGCTGTTCAAGGGCTATTGACCCGGATCGAGCCAGTGTCAGGCTGGTTGCCAAGCGACTGAAGTGGCCGATCTAGGTTATAAAAAAAAATATTATGTCAGACCAAGGGTGAGATTATAGATGTCACCGTAGCCATTCAAGTAGGTATCTTCATACTTGACCGTTCGCCACAGTCGCTCGGCGAAGATAATATCTAGTGCCCTACTTCTCTACCCGCCCATAGTCTTGATCGGAATCACTACGTCACTGAGGTTTTGTGCAACTATTTTGCGAATTTCAAGGGCTAACTCTTACGCCTAACAGGCGAGTACGAGGGATGAACCGCGCATATTAGAAATAGGTATTGCAGGAAATATATTTGTGTGTTATTGCTTAAACGTTGCATTTTCGGTTTAAACCAAAATATAAGTCACTATTACGGAGGTTTTAGATGCGTCCTTCCCTCGTCATCCCGTTACTGTTCGTATTTTGTTCTAATCTTTATGCCGCAAGCACAATGATCGAAGAAATTGTTGTGACTGCCCAGAAACGCTCAGAAAATTTGCAAGACACACCGATATCGGTGACAGCTTTTACAGCAGAAGCAATTGACGCGCTGGGTTTTCGCCAGTCTGTCGATGTCACAGCACAGACGCCGAATTATAGCGTCGGCTATCCAAACGGTGACACCGGTGTACCCGCACCTTTTATCCGCGGTGTGGGGCTGAATGATTTCGGCGTGCTTAATCAGGGTCCAGTAGCAGCCTACAACGATCAAACCTATATCTCCTCTAATGCCGCTCAGATATTCCAGCTCCTAGACTTAGAGCGCGTCGAGGTTCTGCGGGGGCCGCAAGGAACGCTCTATGGCCGCAATGCAACCGGTGGCGCAGTAAATTTCATCTCTCGTAAACCCACTGATGAATTTGACGCCTGGCTACGAGCCGGCGCTGGCAGCTGGGGTCTCACCAAAATAGAGGGCGCTTTGGGTGGCCCTGTTAGCGAGAAGACTTCATTTAGGGCCGCCATCATGAAGACCGACTCAGACGGCTGGATGAAGAACAGGTTCACCGGTCACGATCAGCAAGGTATAGACGAACTGGCTTGGCGGGTGATGCTCGAGACTCAATTCTCTGACGATTTCACCGTGCTGCTCAATGTTCATGGTGGAAAAACCGAATCTGATGCGGTTCAGTATCGTCACCTAGGTGTGTGGAATGCAACCGGTGATATGTGCTCCACCACTGAAATCCTCGCAGGACAATGTGCTGACATTTTTGGGTATTCCGAAAACGCGCCCTACACAACCCTCAACGGCGTCGATGCGCAAGCCGTCCCCGCCTATGACGAGGGCAACTATGACTTCGAAGCACAGAATGACACTGAATTCTGGGGCGTATCTGTCACCGCTGACTGGACCCTTGGCAACTATTCAATAACCTCCATTACTTCATTCGATAAAATGGACGACTTCAGGCCGGAAGAATCCGATGGTGGTCCTAACAATATTCTTACTGGCGAGCTTTCGGTGAATCAAGAGACCCTTGCCCAAGAATTTCAGGTCAAGTGGCAGGATGATAAATGGTCTTGGATCGCAGGTCTCTACTACCTCAATGATGAAGCGACTGATAATACGGCCTTTGACATTCTGCGCGATCTTAGATTCTCCGCGGTTGGAGACGATGTCAATTGTTCAGCACCCGCAGGCAATCCCACGGGATTTTGTCCCGAAGGATTTATTTTCAAAAGCAAGTCGGGTACAAACCAAGAAATTAACAGCCTCGCACTTTACTTTGATACATCAGTCAACATCAATGATGACCTTAAATTGTCGATGGGTGTACGCTATACCGATGAAGAAATTAATCACACTAGTTTCTTTTTTTACGACGAACCTACCGCCGGCAATCCCGCTCTGCCCAATTTTCCTGGATCATCTAGCAACGACTTCAAAAACATATCAGGACGAGTATTGCTAGACTATCAATTGAATGACGACGTTCTGGTATATGGCGGCATCACCACAGGCTTTAAGGCTGGCGGCATCCAAAGCACCAGTGATGGCGTCTCACCCTATGCTGAAGAAGAGTTGGTAAGTTACGAAGCAGGCTTTAAATCGACCTGGAACAATGGCACCATCAGGTTTAATGGCTCTGCTTTCTACTACGATTATTCAGACTTGCAAGTTTTTGCCTTTGTGATTGTTGGCGGCATTGGCTTCTCAACCATATCCAATGCGGCAGATGCGAGCATAGCTGGGGCCGAACTTGAGCTACAATGGTTACCAACCGACAATTTATCAGTCAATCTTGGCCTAGGATTACTCGATACGGAATACAAAGATTTTGTCATCGCAAGCGGTGATTTTTCAGGTAACAAAATTACAATGTCACCGGAAGTGACGTTCAATGGTTTGATTCAATATGACATACAATTGGGCGACACTGGGGTTGTCACTCTGCAGACTGACTTCAACTATCAAGATGAAGTTTTCTTTGACGCGCTGAACAACCCATTATTAAGAGAAAATTCTTATTGGATATGGAACGCAAGAGCAAGTTGGTCATCAGCTAACGACCACTGGGAAGTGGCCGCCTTCGGTCGCAACTTGGGTAACAAAGAATATATGGTTTATGCGTTTGATCTATCTTTTTTCGGCTTTAACGAAGAGATGATCGGCACACCAAGGTCCTATGGGAT
>JABMOJ010000376.1 GCA_013204195.1 SAR86 cluster bacterium | reverse complement strand
GGTAATCCCCCCGGGAGTTAATTGAAGTCGAAAGTAGAATCTTCTCGTATGATTTACTCAGGAGATTCTGCACGTAGACATCACGGTTTATCTATAGCCAGATACTGGCCATCCTGAAACAAGCTGAAATCATCGCCAAACCCTCGGGCTCACTGCCTGTCCTGAAACTCATTCAGCACCAGTTTCATATCGTCGGGTAAAAACGCCGCGATCTCTATCTTCAACTCAGCCGCCATTCCAAACCTGGCCTCCGCGATGCTCCCCGCAATTGCGCCGATTGTATCGCTGTCACCGCCGATTGATATCGCGTTTCTGATAGCGCCCTCAAACGACGTCGCCTATAACGCGCATATGACGGCCTCTGGGACCGTGACCTGTGCGGCCTCGCTATGGGGGTTGTGCTCACGAATCGCATCGACAGAGCGACTTAGGTCATATTTGAACTGCCCCTGAAGATAAGGGAAATAAACCACATATTCTAAAGAACGGTCAAGTATCACAATTGTCGATGTTCATTGAAATCTCGGCCGGTTAACGTAATTATCTTTCTGGATGGTCAGTGTCTGAATAGCCACTGATCTGATGGCTTACAAACTGTTGGGTTGATCACTTAGGAGATTTAAAGGTCAGGCAGGGGTGACTTGGCTTGTTTGGCCGAGCATGCCGCCGTATTTACTAGTAACGCTCAGCATGGCGAACAGATCGCCGCCAACCAGCTCAACGCTGGTGCCTGTTTTGTCAATTCACTCGTGAAGTCAGATCCGCGGTTGCCATTTGGTGGCATCAAGGAGTCCGGCTATGGGCGTGAGCTCAGTCAACTTGGCATTCGCGAATTCGTGAATGCGAAGACTGTCTATGTGGCCTAGTTGTCCGGTTTGGAATTGGCCGCGAACGAAAGAGTCATTGATAGTTTCCTGGCGTATTAGTCTGGCGTACCTGCCACTCGTTGTTAGTGGAATGGCAGGTACGCCATTTTAATATTGGCTGGACCTACATCGAGCAGGTGGGCCAGATTGACCTTATCTCCGAAAATCGAGATGCCTGATCAATGTCATGCTGATCTGATCCTGATTAAGCTGCGAGCAATTGGCTTTATGCCGGTTAGTTGCTAACCAGGGGGTCACGTCACACGAGAACGATATCTGCTCGCATGCTGTGCAATGTAAACAACACTTCTTCCTGTTCCCGTTGACCGACCTTGTTCTTGGTCAGTGCCAATAAGGCATCATCCAGCACCGCCATAAATTCCAATGCAGAGATGTTCATGCCTTTATGTGCAGAGAGCATGTCCTTTCCCTTATAGGCGTTTTCACCACCGGTGCCGGCGATCATAAACGTCGCTGCGGTTTTCTTCAGTGCCGGAATATCACTTCCAGCAAACCTGGTCTTGATGGCTGCATTAGTCAGGTGGTTGTCCACCAAATCATTGGCAATCGCTGAAATGCCGGCATTGCCGCCCAATCTTTCGAAAAGTGATGTACTCATAACAATTATTCTCCCGCTTGTTTAAGGGCTCCCCAACGCGATACACGATTACGGGGTTGGACGCACGCTAGCATTGATAAGAAGTGAGTATAAGTACAAAATCTGTAGTAGAAATCGCCGCCGCCGCGGTCGGTGTGCTGCAGGAATACATCCACAAAACCAAGGAATGTTATTTTGAAAACATACGGTCAATTTTGCCCCCTGGCGCAAGCCACGCAGCTGCTGTGTGAAAGGTGGACGCTGCTGGTGGTGCGTGAACTAGTTGCAGGCAGTACCCGCTTCAGTGATCTGAAACGCGGCGTGCCGCTGATGTCGCCGACATTATTATCCTCCCGGCTTAAGCACCTGGTTAAATCAGGAGTAGTGGAGCGTAGCGGAGACAAGGGCAATCAAAGATACCGGCTTTCCGAAGCGGGGAATGAATTGCGTCCAATTATCGAGCTGTTGGGTGTATGGGGCCATCGCTGGGCACAGTCAGATCTGAATGCGGGTGATCTCGACGCTGGCTTGTTGATGTGGGACATGCGTCGCAGTGTGGATTCGTCGATTTTTCCGAGTCAACGAGTGGTCGTGCAGTTTGCCTACCCGGATGCACCCAGTGGTGCCCGCGACTGGTGGCTGATATCTGAGAACGGTGAGGTGGATTTGTGCCTCAAAGACCCGGGTTTCGAAGTAGATATCCTGCTTAAAAGTTCCTTGAAGGCCATGACCGAAGTCTGGATATGTAAAAAGACGTTCAAGGTCGCAAAAGCGAATGGTGACGTTCAGATTACAGGAAACCCGAAATTGGTCGCCAAATTTCAGGAATGGCTACGGACAAGCGCGTTGTCCAGACTGGATTCGCTGGCAGCTGATGGCGTTGCCTGAGGTAATTTAATCAGGATGGATGGGGAGATGGAAATATCAAGGATATTCTGCCGCAGTGTGCCGGACCTTAACCGACGCGTGGACCGATCATTTCGATCAGAGTCCTCGGGGCTCACCCGGATGGCAAATAGACGACAAGTAATGTTCCCGATAAATCGATATGCCAGCAATCATTGGATGCAATCGTTGAAATCGCGCTGTCTTCACCAAAACTGCTAGCTAGCTACTACCCCAAGTGCTGCCAATTACTAGCACGGGTAAACTGCACTGGAAGATAGACACTCCTGGTTTGCTCTCCTCTGCATAGCTTAATTCTGCCCACACCAAATCTTAACATCGCCAGCCTAAGCTGCCGGCATGATACTAAAACCAGCATTTCTGGATCGTGTGCATCACTGGGATGAGTCTCTGCTGTTGAGGGTCAGTGCTACTGTGCTGCGCCGCAGTGTGCTGGTGACCGCTGCTCAGTGGCAGTCTCGTACCGCTGACGGTTGGGGTTATCTGTTGGTCCCGGCAATGCTGATCTGCTTTGACTATCCCGCGGCTAATCAATTTGTCGCCCTGCTGCTGCCGGCTCTAGGCGCCGAGCGCCTGGTTTATTGGCTGACAAAAAACAGTTTCCGGCGCCGCCGACCGGCCAACATTGTGCCGGATTATCGCAGCCACATTACCCCCGCTGATGAATTCAGCTTTCCTTCCGGGCATACCTCCGCCGCATTCCTGTTTGCCACCGCCGTTGTCCTGGTGTTTGGCTCGCTCGGGCTTGGCCTTTATATATGGGCGGCCCTGGTGGCCTTGTCCCGTGTGGTGCTGGGTGTCCATTTCCCGACTGACACACTGATGGGAGCGTTGATTGGCAGTTCTATGGCGTTGCTGGCTTTCGAATTTGGCTTGCCTCTATGGTCTTGATGGGGACACAGTGATGAAAATACTCTATGGCGTGCAGGGCACAGGCAATGGCCATATCTCTCGGGCTAACGCCATGGCCAAAGCGTTTGCCGCGTATCCGGGGGTGGAAGTCACCTGGCTCTATTCCAGCCGGCCTCTTGAGGCCCTTGGCGACTTGCCAGAAGGCAGTCTCTGGCGTCGCGGCATGACCTTTGTGACTGAGAATGGCCGGCTTAAGCCTATCAAGACACTGCTAGGCAACAGTGTCACAGGC
>JABMOJ010000375.1 GCA_013204195.1 SAR86 cluster bacterium | reverse complement strand
GCTGGTTAAAATTCTCCGACCCTTGATTCCCCAGTATGGCCACATTGCCGGACTGTCCCAGCCAAACGCGCTGATCATCAGCGACCATGCAGAGAACATTGCGCGCCTGATGGAAATTATCGATCGAATCGATATCGCCGATAACTCAACTACGCGCATTATCCAACTTCAGGATGCCTGGATCGAAGACGTCGTCAGCCTGCTCGAACAACTGGCACCCGAACAAATGGGCAAAGGCGCCAAGGGACCCAACCGTGTGACGGTGGTCGCCAGCGAACGGACCAACAGCTTGATCATCAAGGGCGAACCCGAGACCTTGGATAAAATCGCCAGCCTGGTCCGCGAACTCGATGTCCCCGCAAATCGTGGCGGTACCATTCAGGTGGTCCGACTGGCTCACTCTGATGCGGTACAACTTGCCGAAATTCTCAAAAACCTGGTAGCTGATAAAAATCAGAAAGACTCGGCAAGCCAGGCTATTGCGACCAGCATTCAAGCAGACGAAGCCCTCAACGCCCTGGTTATCCGTGCCGACCCATCGACTATGGCAGAGCTGAAAGAGATCATCGCGCGTTTAGATATTCGCCGCCTGCAAGTACTCATAGAGGCGGCTATCGTTGAGGTCACCTCTGATTTCACCCGCACCCTTGGTACAGAACTGGCGGTAGGAGATGCTTCCGGCAGCGCCTTACCCATTGGCTTGACCGCACCATCAGGCACGCTGGCAAGCGTTTTGGCAAACCTTGCCGCTGGCAACGGCCAGTTGACCAGCGTCCCTGATCTGGGCAGTTCACCACTGATCGCCGCAGCGAAAAGCAGCAGCAGCGGTGTCAACTTCGGCATCATCGTTCGCGCACTGTCGGCCAACTCTGACGTCAATCTGTTATCCACGCCCAGTATCACCACCATGGACAATGAACAGGCTAAAATTGTCGTCGGTCAGAACGTGCCTTTTCGCACCGGCTCAACGACGAGTGGTAGCAATGGCGCCAGCAACCCCTTTACAACGATTCAACGGGAGGATGTGGGCTTGACCCTCGAGGTAACGCCCCATATCCATGATGGCAACCTCATTCGCCTCGAAATCCATCAGGAGGTTTCAGAAGTCGACAAGACTAGTCTGGGTTCCATTGGCAGCGATGGCAGCGCCGACTTAATCACGAACAAGCGAACCATCGACACGACAGTGTTGGCCGACGACCGTGAAGTCATCATCTTAGGCGGGCTCATTCGAGACAAAATCACTGACGTCAGATCTGGGGTCCCATTGCTCAGCGATATCCCGATTCTGGGCCGCCTGTTCAAGAGCACCAATAAGATCCGGGAGAAGCAGAACCTACTGGTATTTCTGCGACCCACCGTGCTTGCCACCAAAGAAGACGTCACGGACATGAGCAAACGTAAGTACTCTGGCGTCTGGGAAGTACAAATCGAGGGAAGAGATCCATTAGATGCAATTTCGGATCTGTTTGATGGCAAGCGTTAATCAAGAAGCTCCCCGCGCACCACTAATCACTCGGCTCAAGGCTGGGCAGTTTCAATTTTTACGAAAAATTTTATTCAGCTGGATCAAGCCAACTATTCTCGGCTGCGATAGCGCTAGTCTCGGGATCAGTGCCCTTGATGACGTTTGTTACGTCCTCCCATACCGCTCTACCGCCGACCTGCTGGTCATCGACAAGGCCTGCGAAGCCGCCGGTTTGCCAAGACCCTCAGACCCCCTCGGCCAAGCCCTACAGAGTGGCGCTTTCTTTTTTCTAGGCCAGTCTGAAGGTGCTCTAGGTCGAAAAACTCAGCGGCAGCATACTGGTCGACTGACAAAACTGTTAGAGCAACAAGCAGACCAATCGCGGCCCATCAAACTGATTCCTGTATCACTCTTCTGGGGGCATCAGCCCGACCGTGAGGGATCTTGGGTCAAGCGCCTGTTCTCTGACAATTGGACGGCCACCAGCCGCCTAAAAAAGCTCTTGGCCATCATCTTTCAATCGAATCATATTCTGGTGGAGTTCAGCCACGCGATCGATCTCAGCGAGATGAAGACGGACTCTAGCGCCGAGGAAAAGTACGAACGCAAGCTCATGCGCATCCTGCGAGTCCATTTTAATCAGCAGAAACAGGCGATCCTGGGCCCAGACATTT
>JABMOJ010000374.1 GCA_013204195.1 SAR86 cluster bacterium | reverse complement strand
GACCAGGAATATGCCCAGAAGCTCGGTCAGGAACGCTCGTCCCTAGAAGCGATAGTGCATACCATTGATCAGCTAGATGGTGGGTTATCTGAAGCCACTGACTTACTAGAGTTGGCCGTAGATGAAGCTGACGAGGATTTGGTGGCCGAGGTCGATACCGACCTGAACCATCTGGACGAACAGCTCAAAAAGCTCGAGTTTCGCCGTATGTTTTCCGGTGAGATGGATCCCAATAGTGCCTACCTGGATATTCAGTCTGGATCAGGCGGCACCGAAGCCCAGGATTGGGCTGATATGCTATTACGCATGTATCTGCGCTGGGGTGAATCTCGCGGCTTTAAGACCGAGGTGATGGAGCTGTCAGATGGTGATGTCGCGGGTATCAAGGGCGCCACGGTGCACTTTGTGGGTGACTACGCTTACGGCTGGTTGCGAACTGAGACGGGTGTTCACCGGCTGGTGCGGAAGTCACCGTTCGATTCCAGCAATCGCCGCCATACCTCCTTTGCCTCAGTATTCGTGTCCCCAGAACTGGATGACGATATTGATATTGCCTTGGATATGAATGATGTGCGCGTCGACACTTACCGGGCCAGCGGTGCAGGCGGCCAGCACGTGAACAAAACTGATTCGGCGATTCGGCTGACGCACATTCCCAGCGGTATTGTTGTTCAGTGCCAAAATCAGCGTTCTCAGCATAAAAACCGCGATCAGGCCATGAAGCAATTGAAGGCCAAGTTGTATGAGATGGAAGAGCTCAAGCGGCGGGCAGAGATGGATGTGATTGAATCCACCAAATCAGATATCAGCTGGGGCAGTCAGATCCGTTCCTATGTGCTCGACTCGGGTCGTATTAAGGATTTACGGACCAATGTTGAGACTTCAAATACCCAGGCTGTGCTAGATGGCGATTTGGATCAGTTTATCGAAGCAAGCCTGAAACAGGGTTTGTAAAAAAGACAGCCAGCAAAATTCATCATTATTAGTGTGTTATTTAAGACGGCAGGCAGCACCATGACGGAAGAACAGCAGCATCCAGAAGACGAGAACGAGATCATCGCCCAGCGCCGAGCCAAGCTCGCAGAGCTGCGCCTGCGCGGCAACCCGTTTCCCAACGATTTCCGCCGCACCGATTTGGCCACCGCGTTGCATGCAGCACATGAAGCTAAAAGCAAGGAAGCGCTGGCTGCTGAGCCTAGTGAGACTCGCGTTGCGGGACGGGTCATGCTGCGCCGAATCATGGGTAAGGCGAGCTTTCTAACGATTCAGGACCGCAGCGGCCGAATCCAGGTTTATGTTCGCGAAGGTGATATTGGCGAGTCGGACTACCATGATTTTATCAAGTGGGACATCGGCGACATCGTTGGGGTCACCGGGACAATGATGAAAACCAATAAGGGGGAACTCACTGTTCACGCCAGCGAGATTCGACTGCTGTCAAAATCATTGCGACCCTTGCCTGAAAAGCATGCGGGCTTGACCGATACGGAGACGCGCTATCGTCAGCGCTATCTGGATTTGATGATGAATGAAGAAACTCGAGCTGTGTTCGTCAAGCGCTCACAGATAGTCAACAGCATTCGGCAATTCTTCATTGAACGTGAGTTTATGGAAGTTGAAACGCCCATGATGCAGGCTATTCCCGGAGGGGCAGCAGCGGCACCTTTTGTGACGCATTACAATGCGCTGGGTATTGATATGTATCTTCGAGTCGCGCCTGAGCTGAACCTGAAGCGGCTGGTTGTCGGTGGTTTTGAGCGTGTCTTCGAGATCAATCGCAATTTTCGCAATGAGGGTATGTCGACCAAGCATAGTCCTGAATTCACCATGCTGGAATTCTACTGGGCCTACGCGGACTTCAATGAACTGATGGACCTGACGGAAACGTTGTTCCGCGAAGTGGCGCAGAAAGTGTTGGGTACCACCAAGTTCCCTTATAAAAATGCTGAACTCGACTTTGGTCTGCCCTTCAAGCGGATGACTATGGCTGAGGCGATTCTTGAATATAACCCCAAGATCAATGCGGAACAGCTCACTGATCTGGTACAGGCACAGCAACTGGCCAAATCCCTGGCGCTGGAAGTGGATAGTGCTTGGGGCATCGGCAGGTTGATTATGGAGATTTTCGAGGCGACCGTGGAAGAGCGTGTTACCCAGCCGGTGTTTATTACCCAACATCCTATCGAGGTGTCGCCGCTGGCTCGCCGTAATGATCAGCACCCAGAGATGACCGATCGCTTCGAATTGTTCTGTATGGGGCAAGAGATTGCTAACGGTTTCTCGGAATTGAACGATGCAGAAGATCAGGCGGAACGTTTCAGGCAACAGGTCGAAGCGAAAGATGCCGGCGATGAAGAGGCGATGCATTTTGATGAAGACTATGTCACCGCCCTGGAGTATGGATTGCCGCCAACAGCAGGCGAAGGTATTGGTATTGATCGGTTGGTGATGCTGTTGACGAACTCTCCGTCAATTCGTGATGTCGTGTTGTTTCCACATATGCGACCGAAACACTAATCACCGAATCGTTCATCGCCGAGACATTCATCGTCGAGACTTTTATTAAAGCGTCACTGGCTAGCGCGACCACCGGTGACCAGTCACAGGTATAGATCATGATGAGAACCCCTTCGCTGCTGCACGCCTTAATATGCTTTTGTGTTGTTGTTGGCATGATTTCCAGTGGTCTGTTCGTCTTCAATATTAGTTTGCATAGTATTATTTTCATGGCGTTAATCTGGGTTGGCGTCAACGCTCGATTGTTGGGCCATGACTATGCCGCTATTCAGTCGATGATGAGCGAGGCCATTACTCGGGCCCTACCGGCAATCTATATATTCCTGCTGATTGGTATGGTGATCGCCAGTTTTATGCAAAGTGGCACGATTGCGACCTTGATCTATTACGGCTTAAGTCTGATTGAGCCGTCCTTGTTTCTGTTCACTGGACTACTGCTGTGTTGTTTGAT
>JABMOJ010000373.1 GCA_013204195.1 SAR86 cluster bacterium | reverse complement strand
GTGTTGGTATTGATCCCAAGGTGCTGGATCGTACGGCCCTGGAAATTGGTCAGTTGATCGGTATTGGTGTTCAAGTGGGTCTGGTGGTGGGTGGCGGCAATCTGTTTCGCGGTGCGCAATTGAGTGCGGCAGGCCTGGACCGGGTCACCGGCGATCATATGGGTATGTTGGCAACGGTGATGAATGCGCTGGCCATGCGAGATGCCCTGGAGCGCTCGAATATTAAAACGGTGGTCATGTCCGCCATTCCTATGAGCGGTATTGTTGCTCACTACGACCGGCGCCTAGCGATCCGCCACCTAGTGCAGGGTGACGTCGTGATATTCGCTGCTGGCACCGGCAACCCTTTCTTCACTACAGATACCGCAGCTTGCTTGCGCGGGATTGAAATCGATGCGGATATTGTTCTGAAAGCCACCAAAGTCGACGGTGTCTACAGTGCTGATCCGATGAAGGACCCGACGGCGACTCGCTATGATAGGCTTACCTACGACGAAGTGTTAGAAAAGCAGTTGGGGGTGATGGACCTCACGGCGATCTGTCTCGCGCGGGATCAAAATATGCCGCTTCGAGTGTTTGCCATGGAGCAAAGCGGGGCGTTACGGAATGCCATCGTCGGCGAAGGGGAAGGCACTCTTATCGATAACGGCTGATCGATAACGGCTGATCGATAACGGCTGATCGAAGACCGGTACTTGAGAAGTCACTGGGGCAAATTCAAGAAAATTTAGCAGACTTAGAAGAGGAATCGACGTGCTGGAAGAAGTGAAGCAAGACGCGCAGCAACGAATGGATAAATCCCTAGCAGCGCTGAGCAACGCGTTTACCCGTTTGCGTACTGGGCGTGCTCATCCAGGGTTGCTTGATGGTATTACCATCGATTATTACGGCACGCCCACGCCACTCAATCAGATCGCCAATATCAGCGTCGAAGACAATCGCACCCTGGCTGTAACGCCTTGGGAGAAGCCTATGATCCCAGTGGTGGAGAAGGCTATCCTGAAATCTGACCTGGGTCTTAACCCGACCACTAATGGCGACAAAATTCGTTTGCCTATGCCGCCGCTGACAGAAGAGAATCGACGGGATTTGACTAAGGTCGCGAAGAACGAGGCAGAAAATTCACGAATCTCCATTCGAAATATTCGCCGTGATGCGAATGCGCAGCTCAAAGAGTTGCTGAAAGATAAGGACATCACTGAGGATGACGCCCGCCGCGGTGAAGAATTGATTCAGAAGCTGACCGACGAGAAAATCAAGGAAGTCGACTCGGCTGTGGAAGCCAAAGAAAAAGATCTAATGGCGATCTAGGTTAAGGTCTTTGAGGTCTCTTTTGAGCCTAGCTCTAATCAGCTTCGGTTCAATTTAATCGGCTGACGGTGAGTCATTCTGTGCGGTTAGTGCGAAACAACAAGGCTCACTCATGCTGAAGCAGCGAATAATCACCGCACTCGTTCTGGCTCCGATCGTTATCGCTTGTGTGTTTTTTCTGCCCCCCGCGGGTTTCTCCGTGTTTCTCATTGGCACCCTAACTATTGGTGGTTGGGAGTGGGCGAACTTGGCCCATTATGCTGGCTGGCAACGGTACCTCTATGCATTGGCCATCGCGCTGTTGCTGATTGCCGTGTCATTTCTTCTCGAAGCTTCTTCATTTTGGGCTCTGGCCATCCTCGTGATCGCTGCGATCTGGTGGATGCTGGCATGGTTTCTGGTGGTCAACTACCCGCTTAGTCAACGCTATTGGTCGTCGAACTGGGTGCTGACGTTATTAGGCCCGGTCATGTTGGTGCCAGGCTACGTTGGTCTGATGCAGCTCAAAGGGACGACGGATAGTCAATTTTTGATCTTGCTGTTGTTTTTCCTGATTTGGGGTGCTGATATCGGCGCCTACTTTTCCGGTCGGCGTTGGGGTGCGAAAAAACTCGCGCCAGAGGTGAGTCCGGGCAAGTCTTGGGCCGGTTTCTACGGTGGGGTTACGCTGGCGACCCTGATCGCGATGGCGATGTGCGTTTGGCTGAGCAAACCTCTGATCTTGTCGACGTCAGGTCTTGTGTTCCTCTTGGGGTGTATCCTAGTCGTTCTATTCTCCGTGCTGGGCGACCTCACTGAGAGCATGTTCAAACGTCAGCGAGGCATCAAAGATTCCAGCCAACTGTTACCCGGCCACGGTGGTGTGCTTGATCGGCTTGACAGTTTGCTGGCCGGGGCACCGATTTTTGCTTTATTTGTCCTGCTGTTCGATTGGCAATCAGTGTGAGC
The DNA here is from genome assembly GCA_013204195.1 of SAR86 cluster bacterium. GTDB lineage: Bacteria > Pseudomonadota > Gammaproteobacteria > Pseudomonadales > Azotimanducaceae > UBA4582. The sequence goes on along the minus strand of JABMOJ010000373.1, from coordinate 4,429 downwards.
GCTGCGATGACGGGTAACAGTAACGAGCCAGTGCGCAAACGCGTCACGATACTCGGCTCGACCGGTAGCGTCGGGCTCAGCACGCTGGACGTCATAGGCCGAAATTCAGGTCAGTACCAGGTGTTCGCCCTGACAGCGAACACGAATGCAACCTTACTGGCCGAACAGTGTCGGCAATATCGCCCTCGCTTCGCCGTGCTGTGTGATGAAGCTGCGGCGCGGCAGCTACGGGCACTCTTGGCTGGGAGTGAACTGGCGACTGAAATATTGGTTGGACCGGCGGGGCTCAATCAAGTGGCTGCTCATGCGGACACAGATTACGTGATGGCGGCGATTGTCGGCGCAGCCGGCTTGGCCTCAGCCTTGGCGGCAGTCGAGGCTGGCAAACGGTTGTTACTCGCGAATAAAGAAGCGCTCGTTATGTCGGGCTCGTTGTTTATGCAGGCGGTGAGAACGCGCCAATCGACGTTACTACCAATCGACAGTGAACATAATGCCATTTTCCAAAGCATGGCGAATGGTGCGGCAACCCACGCCACCGGAATTCGTAAGATTTTGTTAACGGGGTCTGGCGGTCCATTGCGACAACTGCCGCTTGCGCAGATGTCACAGGTGACCCCTGATCAAGCCTGTGCCCACCCCAATTGGAGCATGGGACGAAAGATTTCGGTGGATTCGGCGACGATGATGAACAAAGGCCTGGAAATTATTGAGGCTAAATGGTTGTTTGATCTAGACGTGAACCAAATTGAGGTGGTGGTGCATCCCCAAAGCATTATCCATTCGATGGTGGACTATATAGACGGCTCGATTGTCGCGCAATTGGGTAATCCGGATATGCGTACGCCCATTGCCCATGGCCTGGCCTGGCCGAACCGAATCGATTCGGGAGTCTCAATGCTCGATATGACAGCGATCGGGCGGCTCGATTTCGAGCCCCCTGACCTACAACGGTTTCCCTGCTTGCGCCTAGCACAGGAGGTGGCGAGAGGTGCCCAAAGTCTTGCGATCGCGATGAATGCCGCCAATGAAGTAGTGGTCCAGGCGTTTTTAGATGAACTTATCCTCTTCACCGACATCCCACTTATCATCGAATCGGTCCTCGAGCAGACAGACACGGACGACGCCCTTACCATGGCGTCAATTTTGGCAATCGATAATCACGCCCGGCAACGGGCGGTCAAGGCAATGCAGCGTAAGGGAGTATCGGTGAAATCATCAAGAGCGGGAGACGTGAATGCTTGAAGTGCTGCAAAGTGTCATAGCGCTGATCGTCACATTGTCGATCCTCGTGACAATTCATGAATACGGTCATTATGCTGCAGCGCGGCTTTGTGGTGTTCATGTGCTGCGATTTAGCGTTGGCTTCGGCAAAGCCTTGTACATGCGACGTGGTCGGCCACCTGAGCCAGTGACGATACCGGCTGAGCAAACCATTGCGACCCGTAGCAATGAGCCATTGAATGGGACCGAATTCACGATCGCGGCGCTACCCTTAGGGGGTTACGTCAAAATGTTAGATGAGCGTGAAGGGTTTGTGCCAGACGATCAATTGCATCTGACCTTTAATCGCAAGCCAGTTTTGCAGCGTATTTTTATCGTTTCCGCCGGCCCCGCTGCGAATTTTTTATTGGCGATTGTGGCTTACTGGGCGCTATTTACCCTGGGGGTCACGGGCATCGTGCCGGTATTGGGCGATATCGACCCAGAATCCAGTGCGGCCCGCGCTGGGCTGCATGTGAATCAAGAGATTGTGGCCGTTGACGGTGTGCCGACCAGCACTTGGTCGGAGGTCAATCTGCGGTTATTTGGTCGGATTGGTGATTCTGGTGAAATCCAGCTGACCACCCGGGATGCGCAACTTTCGCGGGACGAGACATTTGACTCGGAGTTTTCCTCGATGGGTTCTCCTGCAGGGTTAGCGCCGAGCAATCACTATTTTATCGCTGTTGATCAATGGCTGTCAGACGTCGAAGAGCCAAATCCAGCGCAAGCGTTAGGTTTAGTTTTAAAATACCCGGTGATTCCTGCGGTTATCGGTTCGGTGATCGACAATGAGCCTGCTATTGCGGCCGGGCTTGCCAGCGGCGACAAAGTTGTTGAGGCCAATGGACAGTCTATCGATAGCTGGCGACAATGGGTCGAGCTCATCCAGGGGAGTGCCGATAAACCGGTTAGCCTGGTGGTTCAACGACGCACGGAAGTCCTCTACCTGACGGTCACTCCGCGCGCAACGGAGCGGGAGGGCAAAAGGGTGGGCTATGTAGGCGCGTCAAGACAATCCATCGATTTGCCCGCTGACATGCAGAGAGTGGTATCATATCCGCTTTATAGTGCGTGGTTGCCCGCTGTACAGAAAACTTGGGCAGTCACGGTATTTACCCTCGACTCAATCCAGAAAATGATCGTGGGGGCTATTTCGCCCAAGAATCTCAGTGGGCCGATCACTATAGCCCAGATCGCGAGCGCTACAGCTCAGTCTGGGCCAGAGAGTTTCGTGGGTTTTATTGCACTTTTGAGTATTAGCTTGGGAGTGTTGAATTTATTGCCGATTCCGGTACTTGATGGTGGTCACTTACTATACTATCTCGTTGAGTTAGTCACGCGTCGACCCGTGCCTGAAAAGATCCAGTTGTGGGGTTTGCAACTGGGTATGTTTATTCTCGTCAGCATAATGCTGTTGGCATTTTACAATGATCTAACAAGACTTTAATGTCTTCTCGGTTTCTGTTGAATATGGGTAACTTTCGTCTAATTACGTCAGGGCTGTTCTTACTGGCGATGGTGCTAACTGCGTCTCCAGTATTCGCGTTTACTATTTCTGATATACGTATCGAGGGCCTCCAGCGGATGTCGGCGGGTAGCGTGTTTGCTGAGATTCCCTATAACGTCGGCGATGAGATGGATGATGCGGCCTTGAGGGTCATCGTCAAAGACGTTTTCAACACGGGGTCGTTCAACGATGTTCAGGTCGGACGTGATGGTAACGTTCTGGTGGTCGTTGTGGAGGAAAGACCGGCTATCGATTCTATTGAGATTGATGGTAATAAGGCAATCAAGACTGAAGCTTTGCTTGAGGGATTGGAAAAATCCGGATTGTCGCAAGGTGAAATTTTCAAAAAAGTCACGTTAGAACATATTCGGACTGACCTTGAGCGACAGTATGTTTCTCAGGGGCGCTATGGCGCGAGCATTGAAACGGAGGTTGAGGAGTTACCGCGCAATCGAGTCAAACTGATAATCAATGTGACTGAAGGCGATGTCTCTGGCATCCGTCATATCAATATTGTTGGTAACAAGGTCTTCGATAATAAAGTCCTGATGGAGATTTTGGAACTAAAACAGCCGACGCTGTTGTCGTTTTACACCAAAGATGATCAGTACTCGAAGGAGAAGCTGACCGGCGATCTTGAAAAGCTTGAGTCCTACTACCTGGATCGAGGTTATCTAAATTTTGTGGTGGATTCGACCCAGGTTTCGATTTCCCCCAATCGTGAAAATGTCTATATCACGATTAATATTATCGAGGGCGAAAAATATACTGTGCGAGACGTCGATATAGCCGGTGAACTTCATGATGTGCCAGAAGCGGGTATTCGATCGCTACTGAGTGTCTATGCTGGGCAGGTATTCTCTCGACAGTTGATCACAGATTCAGAGGAGCGGATCGAAGCTGCGCTGGGTAACTCGGGTTACACGTTTGCCAGTGCCACCGGCCAACCGGTGCCCACCGAAGCCGACGATGAAGTCACCGTCAAGTTTTTCATTGATGCAGGCCGTCGGGCCTATGTGCGGCGGATTAATTTTCAAGGCAATACGCTAACTCAGGACAAGGTGCTGCGTCGTGAGATGCGCCAGATGGAAGGTGGCTGGGCCTCAACGGCTTCGATTGAACATTCGAAGCTGCGCCTTGAGCGCTTGGGTTTCTTTAAAGAGGTTAACGTTGAAACACCGGCGGTGCCGGGCGTAGATGATCAAATTGATGTGGATTATACCGTTGAAGAGCAGCCTACTGGCTCTATATCCGCGACATTGGGTTACGCCGAGGCTGCCGGCCTGATTCTGGGCGCCAGCTACCAACAAAATAACGTATTCGGTACGGGTAATAGTGTCAACCTGGGCATTAACTATAGCGCTTTCCAGACTTCTTATAACTTTTCCTATTTTGACCCTTACTATACGGTGGATGGCGTCAGTCGTGGTTACTCAGTGTTTTTTCGAAGTACTAACTTTGACGAGCGTAATATCGCGCGATTCTCAACAGACTCCTATGGCGGTTCCGTCAACTTTGGCTATCCCATTAGCGAGATCGCCAGAATTGGCTTCATTGTAGGCTACGAAAGTACCAATATCAAAGAGGGGATCTATCCGGCGCAGGAAATCTCGCAGTTCCTTGCTACTGAAGGTAACAAGTTCAACCTAGTGAGTC
>JABMOJ010000372.1 GCA_013204195.1 SAR86 cluster bacterium | reverse complement strand
GACCCATGGGAATCCGCTCGCGTATGCTTTCGTTGATGCCTTTACGGCTGAATTCGTCGACCATCTTGGTTTCGATGATTCCGGGGTGAATGGAATTAACCCGGATGCCATAGGGTGACAACTCCTGCGCTGCGCTTTTGGTCATGCCGCGCACCGCCCATTTGCTGGCGCCGTAGGCAAAGGCGCCGCCTGCGCCGCGCAACCCGGCGATGGACGAAATGTTGATGATGGAGCCTGATTTCTGCCGGATCATGATGGCGGCGACGGCCTGCAGACCCAGGAACACGCCGGTCTGATTGATCGCAATGGTACGGTCCCAGAGCGCCCGCTCGGTGTCGGCCAAACCCACCATGTGGAAGATGCCCGCGTTGTTGATGAGCACGTCAAGATGCCCCTGTTCGTTTTCAATACGAGTGACAATTGCCGCCCAAGCATCGCTGTCAGTAACATCGTGCTCAATAAATGTCGCGCCAATCTCGGCGGCGGTCGCTAGACCTTCATCGACCAAAACATCAGTCAGATAGACCTCTGCGCCTTCTGCGCGAAATCGTTTGCCTTCTGCCGCGCCTTGCCCACGTGCCCCGCCAGTAATCAGTGCAACCTTGCCGTCTAATCGTCCCATCGCTTGATTCCTTTTGCTGATTGTTGAAGATGCCACTAGTAAGCCACATTTAGTCAAAATCGGTCAAGGCAGGAAAGAGTGGCGTCAAACGGCGCATGGGAATAAGAAGAATCAACCCCCGCCCTACTTCGTCAGACACGTACATGATCCGTCTAAACACGGAGCATATCTGCTTAATATGAGTAGAATACTGTTGGTTCCTGACGAGTTTACGACGCAGGCCACACAGATCAACACACTCACTTTGCATTCCCCACCGCCAGGTCGAGCAGCATCCCGCCAGTATTGGCAAATATCTGAACAGTTTCGCGAGATGATCGAGTAGATCTGCTGACGGCGAACGATTTCTCGCTCGAGAGGGTTCATCAAGTTCAAGATACTTCAATATTTTTTTATGCCCCAGAATCTTCGATACACGCGATGATCTTTACTTTACCAACGCACTTATCGCATTTTGCTATCGTGCCGCGTTCGGGTCTGTCTAAGGCAAAGACCCGCCTCAAGCGTTGCGACTATGTCACCGAATAGGCCTTGCTCGTGGCGGATAGTGAGATCTGCCCCGTAGCGAGAAAGTTCGGTAAAATCGAGGCGAAATTACCCGTGGATTTGGGTCAAGCGCCGCTAGACGCCCTTAAACTCACCCCACAAGCTATTAAAGCGTCAATAACGCGAGCGTATACCATCGTCGGCCTCTGGCACCAGACCCAGACACTCAGACTCAGACTCAGACTCAGCATCCCGATAGCGGCACCTTGAGCCCTCAAGATATCTGGGCACCCGTTTCGCAATCGTGTGAGTCATCTTATCGAGATCTTCGGGACAGGCCGGTTTTTGGCTTACATCCTACACGGCCGAACAGGTCATTGGGCCGTACAAGCCCCAAACAGAGGTTGGCCATGATCGCCTGACCTGGACTTTTGAGCAAGGCTACTTGGAGAGGCGGGATTATCCCCTACCCGCGGTTATTGTCAGTGTTCATCGCCTGTGTACAACAAATATCACTTTCCGTATACTCAGCTGCATCATCATCCTAGATGGTGATTCTCAGGGCGGGGTGAAAGTCCCCACCGGCGGTAATCGTGAAAGCGTAGCCCGCGGGCGCCCTTGTAACTGGCTATAACGTGTTACAAGGGGACAAGCAGACCTGGTGTGATTCCGGGGCCGACAGTTAAAGTCTGGTTATGAGAGTGAGGTCAATTGAACGCTGTGGTTAACCCTGCAGATCGTGTGAGATAGACGTCCTCGTTTGCCCTGTTGTTTAACTTAACATGAGAGGCAAGCAACAGATGACCACCTTCAATTCTGACTTTTCAGACACCACCAACCGTGATCGCGTCGCATTCATTCAGTCCTGTTGGCACCGCGATATCGTTGATGAATTACGTGATGCGTTTCGTCAGGAATTTGCACGAATCGATACTCGCCAAGTCGACTTTTTTGAAGTCCCAGGTGCTTTTGAAATCCCCCTACGCGCCAAACTACTGGCGGAATCTAACAATTATGCTGGCATTGTCACGGCCGGCCTGGTGGTCGATGGCGGTATTTATCGACACGAATTTGTCGCCAGCGCGGTGATTGATGGCTTAATGCGAGTCCAGCTGGATACGGGCGTACCGATTTTTTCAGCGGTGTTAACGCCGCATGATTTCCTCAGCGAAGGCCAGCCTGCATTCTTCAAGGAGCATTTCAAAACCAAGGGCGCAGAAGCTGCACAAGCTTGCGCGGCGACTTTGGGCGGGTTAGCGCCACAACAGGCTGCAATCTCTGGCTGAGTGATTCGAGGGTCTAAGGGTTTATTCGATTTCAAATATAGTGAGAAATCGAGCGCAGCCACTTGGAGAACTCGGCGAGACTTGGCCGAACTCAACGATGAATTGCTCGGCCAAGGCTATCTCGACATTACGGAAACGTTGCTGAGCAGCGACTAGCGCGCCTCAGCAAACAGTCAACAGCTATACCGGACGTCCATAGACACCCACGGCGGCCTGTACCCTTTCCGTGTAGGCATGGAGTCGAGCAAAGGGCATTGCCAGCGTAGTGAGCCAAGTCGCAGGCTGATTATCAAAAATCCCCGCCATCAGCGCAGCGATTGTAAAGTCGTAAATACCCGGACTATCGCCAAACAAAAATCCCAACTCAGGCACGGCACCTTCCAAGGCTGCCAGGTCGCGCAGGGCAAAGGCTTTTTGGTCTTCTAAACTATGACGGCCCAAGCCATGCAAGCGGTAACCTTTCGAGACTTCGCGGCGGGCCATAGCGGCAACCAGGGGGCGAACGAGACGCGGGGCAATACCGAAAAAACCCTCAACAATGTTTGGCCACCAAGCCTCATCCAGCCAGCGACTAGCCACCATGAGCCAATACAAATGATCTTCAGCCAGGCGCGCTAATGCAAGACCCTGACCATTCTGCGCTGGAGTCAAACCGCCGTAGACTTTCCCCTGGGTAATGTCGTCGAGATAAACAGCCATTAATTCCGAATCAGGCAGCCTTTTGCCATCGACAACTAAGAACGGTAGCTTACCGTTGGGCGCCTGCCGCGGATCAGCTTCTTGAGTCATCTTGAAAGGTATTTCCAGCGAGGTCATCAGCATTTCAGATTTCAAGCAAAACGGGCTGATGTTTCGCATGCCAAATGCGGGGGGCAAAGTCACGAGTTCAAGCATTTATCTAGCCTTCCTGAAGGTAGTGAAGCTTCGAGTCTAGCACTACGGGCCACACAAACTCGCTTACTGTGGGGCGGATCGTTGGCAACTCGCCGGCGGCTAAAGCGTCACTCCGCCGGAGGCTTGCCGAACTCGACGCGAAGCGGGTGGTTATGCTCACCCAAGGCGGCGAGTTTGAGGGTCACAGGCACGTCGCTGGAGGTCACGGCGCCACGG
>JABMOJ010000371.1 GCA_013204195.1 SAR86 cluster bacterium | reverse complement strand
CCCTCATACCATCAACGTCAAAGCTAAGCCGGCGAGCTTTCCCGACGCCAACTGGCTACCTGCCAAGGGGCTTGCTCTCACCGAAGGCTGGAGCCAGACGCCGCCGACCTTCACCGTTGGCGAACCCATTAACAGAACCCTCACCCTCATCGTGGACGGCGTCGCCGGCTCCTTGTTGCCGCCCATGACGCCATTGACCTTGGATAAGGCCAAGACCTACGAAGATCCACCCACGGTCACGGAAGCCACCACCACCAATGGCATCGTTGCGACTCAAACTTATACCATTGGTATCGTGCCCACTGCCGCGGGCACTCTCGAACTACCGGCTATTCGCTTATATTGGTGGAATACCGAGACTGATGCCCTGGCATACAGCGAACTGCCCGCCGCCAGCTTTACGGTCAAAGCCTCGACCAGCACCCCGGCCAGCATTCCCAGCTTGACGCCGGTGGTGCCGCCTGCGGCGGTCGCGGCCGCTAGCAACGCATCCCCACAGCCGCAAAACCGCTGGGCGCTGATCAGTCATGTGCTCGTCGTGGTCTTCGCCCTGCTGTGGCTGATAACGCTAGGCCTCTGGTGGCGCAGTCGGCAAACGCATAGCCAAAGTGGCAAGCCCGAGACCCCATCGATTGCGACCCCTAACACAGCACCATTGACCCAACTGACGCACGCTTGCCGTCAAGGACAGGCCAGCGCCGCCCGCCAGGCACTGTTCCTGTGGGGCATTGAGCAAGACCCCTCGATCAATTCGTTACACGAACTGGGACTGCATCTGCAGAGCCCGGCACTGATCACCGAGATCGACAACTTGGAGCGCAGCATCTATGCCGAGGGCAACCACGAGGACTGGGATGGTAGTGCGTTATTGAATATCGTCAAGAGCCTTCGCCAGCGCCCTAAGACGCCGAAGCAGCAGACCAGTTTAGTGCCCACCATGAATCCTAGCGGCGGCAGGTAACTGTTAGACCTAGAGTTAGTCGACCTAGGTTTAGGAGTGCTAGGTTTAGTAGAGCTTGAGTTAAGAGACCTTCAGTTAGAAGACCTTCAGTTAGAAGACCCATTGCCAACGCTCAGCGCGGTGCACCGAACGTTGACAATAGGTTTTTAAGCGGGCGGTGCCAACAAAACACGAGCCTCAGAGACTATAAGCTCTTTGACACCACTTCGAACACATCCTTGGACAAGTTCTCGGTATCAAGAATACGCTGCAAGTGTTGCCGCATCAGATCCTGGCGAGCAGTGTCATACTTACGCCAGCGCGTCAGCGGACTCAGAATTCTGGCAGCCACCAACGGATTGATGCGGTTCAACTCGATCACACAATCTGCCAGGAACTCATACCCTGAGCCACTCTTGTCATGGAAGTTGACGTTGTTCTGAAACGCGAAAGCGACAATCACTGAGCGCAAGCGGTTCGGGTTTTTCCAGGTAAAGGCCGAGTGCTGCATCAAGGCTTTCACCCGTTCCAAGGCTCCGGGCAATGGGCTTGAAGCCTGCAGACTAAACCATTGGTCAATCACCAGGGCCTCATCGCTCCAGCGCTCATAAAATTTTGTCAGAGCTTCTTCCTTGGCTTGCAGTGCCAACGGCGCCGCTGAGTTTACCAAGCTGCGAATAGCAGCGCTGGTATCGGTCATGCAGTTGGCTGATTTGAACTGAGCCACCGTCAAGGCCACCATCTCCGTATCATCTGGCACCATCAGGTAAGCCAGAGCGACATTCTTCAGACTTCGGCGAGCGCATTCCTCGGCGCTCACAGCAAAGGGCTTGTCGTCCTGATTGAGCTTGTACACCGCCAGTAAAACCCCAGCAAGCTGAGTCGCAATGGCCAACCGAACCGCTTCACGAGCAGCATGAAGCGCATCTACATCAGCCACTACCACGAGCTCAGCCAGGTAGGTTTCCGAAGGTAACACTAGCATCTCGGCGATCATCGCCTTGTCTAACGACAGATCACGGTGCCGCGCAACGGCCTGGTCAAGATTGCTCTCGAAAGCCTTAATCAAACGTGAGTCGACCTGCACTGCTTGCCCAGCCTGAAGCTGCCCAACCACTTCCTGGATAACATCGATGGCCAACCGTTGGGAGGCTTCCCAGCGATTAAAACCATCGGCGTCGTGACTCATAAGAAACATCAACTCGTCTCGAGAGTAATTAAACTGCAGCTTCACTGGCGCGGAGAAGCCTCGCAGCAAGCTCGGCACCGGTTTTTCATTGACGTTGGTGAACACAAAACTTTGCTGGGCTTCTGTCAAATTCAGAATCACCGTTTGCTGCCCCGCCGCATTCTGCACGTTGGCAACCTGGGGCGATTGGCCCGCCGCAGCCGCCGCCAGCGTTAACGGCATATCCGCACCCGCGCTATCTAACAGGCCTAAGGCCAACGGCATATGGAAGGGTAATTTTGTCTGCTGTCCCGGCGTTGGCGGACAGCTTTGGGTCACATTCAAGGTGTAGGTCTGCTGGTCGGGGTCATACTGACTCTTAATCTTCAGTACAGGTGTGCCTGCTTGAGAATACCAGCGCCGAAATTGCGTCAGATCAACCTGGCTGGCATCTTCCATCGCCTTCACAAACTCTTCCGTGGTCACGGCCTGACCATCATGTCGATCAAAATACAGGTCAGTACCGCGGCGAAACTGTTCAGATCCCAACAGGGTTCGAATCATGCCCACCACCTCGGCACCCTTCTCGTAGACCGTGGCCGTATAAAAGTTATTAATTTCGATATAGGCGTCTGGCCGAATCGAGTGCGCCATGGGGCCCGCGTCTTCCGGAAACTGAGCGCCGCGAAGGCCGGCCACATCGTTGATTCGACAGACCGTCGGCGAACCCATGGCGGCAGAAAATTCATGGTCACGCAACACAGTAAAGCCTTCTTTCAGGCTTAATTGAAACCAATCACGACAGGTGACCCGGTTACCTGACCAGTTGTGGAAGTACTCGTGACCCACCACGGCTTCTACGCGCTGATAGCCTAAGTCAGTGGTGGTGTCTGGTCGCGCCAGCACACAGGATGTATTGAAAATGTTCAGGCCCTTGTTTTCCATGG
>JABMOJ010000370.1 GCA_013204195.1 SAR86 cluster bacterium | reverse complement strand
CGGCAGCGCTCAAACCCTGTCACGAACCGCACCGGCATTTATTATCATCGTCATCGACATTATTTGCCTGAGCCTGCTGATTGCAGCCAGCGGTGGCGTCAGTTCGGGGCTTGGCAACTTCCTCATTTTCACCTGCGCCTTCAGTGGCAGCTTGGTTCTCGGTCGCATGTCCAGCGTCCTGCCTGCCATCGCAGTGATCCTGCTCTTCTACGGTGAATTTTATCTGTTCTTTTATCAAGCCAACGAGCTGCAAAATTTCTTCCAGGCCGGGGTTCTCGGTGTCATTTACTTCGTCGCCAATATCTTTTTTCAAACCGCATCGCTGCAACTGAGAAAGACTGAGACCGAGGTCATTACCCTCGAGCAGACCAATCAACTCATTATCGACACGATGAAAACTGGCGTTGTTGTGATTGCCAGCGACGGTAGCATCAAGTCGATCAATCATGCAGCGAAGGCCTTTCTCCGCATCCCCTCGGTGCCAGAGATCGCTCGAGATCGACTACCCTATCGTCTGGCCGATGAACTCAACGACTGGCGAGCCCACCATCTCGCCGACTCGGTGACCTTCCACATCCGCGAAAGCTCTCAACCGCTTATCGCATCGTTCTCCACCCTAGGATCGACCACTACCGCAGAAGACACTTTAATATTCATTGAAGATAGCAGCGAGGTTCAGCACCAAGCCCAACAATTCAAACTAGCTGCACTCGGCCGACTTTCTGCGAGCATCGCCCACGAAATCAGAAACCCTCTGGGCGCCATCAGCCATGCCGCCCAGTTGTTGGCAGAATCGCAAGAATTAAGCAAAGGCGATGCCCGGCTTAGCGAAATCATTCAGAATCACTGCCTGCGGATGAATGACGTCATTGAGCACGTTTTGAACATGTCTCGGCGAAAAAATGCCACGCCCCAACTACTCAATTTAAGTACCTGGATTCAAGGCTTCAGCGCCGATTTCAGCGCCGGACAAACGGGACAGATATTCATCGATACGGATATTGAATCCGATACCATCAGCTTCAATGCCGATCCTATCCACTTGTCTCAGATCCTTGGCAATCTCTGCCAGAACGGTCTACGATACAGCTTGAAAAACACAGGTGAAGCGCGAGTATTAATTCGCGGCAAAATCGATACGACATCGATGATGCCCTACCTGGAGGTCATCGATTACGGCGAAGGTGTGGCGGAGTCTCTAATTCCACATTTGTTTGAACCCTTCTATACCACGGAGGCAACAGGCACCGGACTTGGCCTATATCTATCAATGGAATTGTGTGAAGCCAACTCTGCTCGACTGAGCTACTCTCAGGCGAGCGGCGGCGGCAGTTGTTTTCGCGTGTCATTTCTCGAGCAATACAGACAATAATTGAAGGTAGGTTATGCCGCAAAAATGCGCCTTGATAGTCGACGACGAACCGGACATTCGGGAACTCCTCGAAATCACCCTCGGCAGAATGGATATTGAAACCTATAGTGCCGCTGACCTAAAGTCGGCGCGCAATCTACTGGCGGAACAAACCTTCGATTTTTGCCCGACCGATATGCAATTGCCTGACGGCAATGGCATATCATTGATCGAACACATTCAATTGGAGTATCCACGCCTGCCGGTCGCGATGATCACCGCCCACGGCAATATGGAATCCGCCGTCGAGGCACTCAAAGCCGGCGCCTTCGACTTCGTATCGAAACCGGTCAACCTCGAATTGTTACGTCATCTGGTTAACACCGCTCTCAACCTCGAACCAATGAACGCAGATACCCATACGCCGAATGCCAGCAATCAGCTGCTCGGCCAATCTGAAATCATGGCCGCGCTACGTCGACAAACTATTAAACTGGCCCGGAGTCGAGCACCCATTTATATCAGCGGTGAATCTGGTAGCGGCAAGGAACTGGTGGCACGGTTAATCCACAGCCAAGGACCCCATGGTGACGCGCCTTTTATTCCCGTTAACTGCGGCGCTATTCCAACGGAACTGATGGAGAGCGAATTTTTTGGCCACGTCAAAGGCAGCTTCACCGGCGCGGTCAGCGATAAGGAAGGTCTGTTCCAGGCAGCCAATGGCGGCACCCTGTTTCTCGATGAGGTCGCCGATCTGCCCCTCGCGATGCAAGTCAAACTGCTTCGCTGCATCCAGGAAAAAGCGGTTCGTCCCATCGGGGCTCAAGAAGAACTCCCGGTTGATGTGCGCATTTTAAGCGCCACCCACAAGAACCTGGCGGTTGAGGTCGAGACCAACCGCTTTCGGCAAGACCTCTACTATCGAATCAATGTGATCGAACTCAAGGTGCCGAGCTTGCGCGCACGCAAAGACGACATTGAGGAGTTAGCGGCTTATCTGTTGCAGCGTGTGGAACGAGATTATTCCCAACCACCAACCGAGATCAGCCCCGCGGCCATCGACGCGCTCAAGCAATACCACTTCCCAGGCAACGTCCGTGAACTGGAGAACATTCTCGAGCGCGCCTTCACACTCTGTGATCATGGTGTGATCGAGCCCGGCGATCTGAATCTCAGTCAGGGAAGGACTTTCGACGCAAGCGATGTCAACCTGGGCAGCTCAGCAACGGCGCAAGCCACGATAGATTCTCATCCCACACCTGACACCCGTGCCGCAGCGGCAACTACGCCCGCAGACTTTGAGTCGCTTGAAGCCTATCTTGAGGATGTTGAAAAGAAACTGATTACGGAAACACTAGAAGCCACTCGCTGGAATAAAACCGCCGCCGCTAAAAAGCTTGGCATTACATTCAGAGCCTTGCGCTACAAGTTGAAGAAGCTAGAGCTGGAATAGCTGCCCAAGTTCAACGGTCAGGCCCAACGACTAAGAACAAAGCCGCGTACAATATCCCACAAAGCTAATAGCACCCTGCGGGCTTCATTCCGGTCCTTCCACTTACCCTATCAGCGCTGACTGCCGCTGCAAAAATGGCTAGCAAACGACCAACCTTGACCAACCCGTTTCAATTGAAGATTGGAATTTAAGGTCATGAGTGATCGCAATAACTGCCCAGCGGCAAAAATGCCTCGCGGCTTGACGCTGGTTGAACTGCTGGTGTGGCTTGCCATCAGCCTGACGTTAAGCAGCTTGGCTCTGCCGACACTGCAGCGTATCGTTCATCGAAGCCAAGCCACTGCGCAGATTACTTGGTTGGTTAGCGCCGTTCACTACACCCGGCACGCTGCCGTCAACTACCGCGCAACCACCACATTGTGCCCGTCCAAAGTTGTCGATAAGGGCTGCAACGGCCGATGGCACGAAGGCCTTCTCGTTTTCATTGATCACAACCAGGATGGTCGAATGAATGGCGCCGATCGTGCTCTTAGTCACTTGCCCGCCCTGAATACGGCAGGGACTATTATCTGGCGCTCATTTCGCAACCGCCAATACCTACAAATGACCGAGAAAGGTCACACCAATTATCAGAACGGTCACTTTATCTATTGTCCGGCCAACGGAGGCACGCGATTTGCCCGTAAAATTGTCATTAACGTGCAAGGACGAGCACGACTGTATTACCCAAAAGATCAACCATCACATGCTCAAGGCCTTCCACGAACAGCACTGCGCTGCTGAGCTAGGCATGCCGAACAACAACGCGATGAAACTCACTCAGGGAAGGTGTCGCGAGCCTGACGAAGGTCCGTCGGCGCTAGTAGTCCTCCTGCGCACCAGAGCCCTCAATAACCCGAATTTCAGTCACCCTGAGACCATCATCCCGGTTAATAAATTTCACCGCCACAAACATACCCCGCGACAGCATATCCACTGTGCCGCCCACCACATCCCGAAGCTCAACTTTTGGCGGCTCAAAAGCCGGCCCTAGATCATATCTAACACCACCAACGACGACGCTGCGCTCTGTCAGGCTAAGTTGCGTCAACCAACCTACGGCAGCATTATAGGCCGCTGGACCAGGCGCGGCGCCAGCATCTCCAGATTCTGCCGCCGCCAATCTATCCGTCACGCAAAGGTTTACCGCGAGCAACATTAGCAATATTAGCGTTTTCATTATTTACCCCTTCATCATATCGTTATATTCGCCGCGCCACTCCGCAGCGCCCACAGTTTTACACAGCACGGCGACCACTAGTCTACAGAATCTAATTGCTTCCACGACAAGCGGCCAGTGTAGACCCCCTGCTGCGTGTTGGTGAGCGTCATGTTGAGCGACTGGTCACTGAGCTGGGTGACTCGCTTGGCGCCAATAAAGGCTGAATCTGACGGTACTGCAT
>JABMOJ010000369.1 GCA_013204195.1 SAR86 cluster bacterium | reverse complement strand
TTGCTCGCATCCACGTGGGCTCGGTTTCTATCAATACAGATAACTTCATGCCCGTTTGAGGCCATTAATCCGGCATAAATCGACCCCATGGCACCACAACCAAAGACTGCTACACGCATAGCTAGATCATCTCCCGCAATTTTTCGAGCCACGGTTGAAGCTCAGGTTTCTCTTCCAACCCAAACCCCGGCGCCTCTGACGGCTTCACCTTGCCATCACTATAGGCACAAGCCGGCGAGAAACCACCGAACGGGTTAAACACTCCCGGGTATGCCTCACAACCACCAAGCCCAAGCCCTGCTGCTATATGCAGGTTGATTAAATGGCCTCCATGGGGGAAACATTGAGAACGACTGAATCCAGCTGTCTTAAGTAATTCGAGAATTTTGAGATATTCGGTCAACCCGTAGCTCAACCCAGCATCCATCTGAAATACGTCACGGCCAGGCTGAAGCCCACCATAGCGCAGCAGATTCCGGGTATCCTGCGCGCTGAAGAGGTTTTCTCCAGTCGCAAGCGGTATATTCGTCACGCTGGAAAGCTGTTGTAAAAGATCGAAATCGAGCGGATCACAGGGCTCTTCATACCAGCGCAGTTGGCGATCAGACATCGCCTCAAGGTAAGCCAACGCAGTGTCGACCTCAAAACGCCCATTGGCGTCTACAGCGACTCTGATACCTGACCCGGCCACATCGATAGCCGCATCGATTCGCTGCATGTCGGCCTTTAGGTCTGCGCCACCGATCTTGATCTTAAAAGCATCGAAGCCGAGCGCCTGGTATCTCTGAAGTTCTTGCTGAAGCCTACCCAGTGAATCGTCTTCATAGTAGTAACCCCCCGCCGCATACGTCGGCACCTCAGGGCTATTGCATTCGGATTCGTTCACTTCAGCACTGGTGACGCTCGCTATCCAAGACCATGCAGGTACGTCAGCAATCTTGGCATTCAGATCCCATACAGCCAACTCTAGAGCGCCGAGTGCACCCGCCCTATCGCCATGACCGCCAGGCTTCTCATCTCGCATTGCCACTGCCGAAATAGCGACAGGATCAAACATCCCATCCTCAGCTAACAATGCTTCTGGCGAGGCAGCCAGAATCCGTGGAATCATTCTGCGCCGCAGTATTCCGGGCTGCGCAAAGCGACCGATCGAGTTAAAACCAAATCCTGTAACAGGTTTGCCACCGCGGATTACACTGCTGACAATCGCAACAAGTGACACGTCGTGGGTAGAAAAATTAACCACCGCATTGGCCATGTTCCCTATCAGCGGTACTGAAATCTCATAGACGCCTCTAATCGTTTTCAACGAACCCTGTCCTCCGTGTCTGAACGATCCGCCGTACGAACCGTGTGCGAACCGTTGTATATTGCAATGCCAATATCTGCAGAGACCATCGATATGTCAACATATCTGACAGATTAGCTGGTGGAATTTGGCGAGAAATTTTAGGAATACCATCAAGATAGCACTGACTTTCTCTGGCTTTCAGGGGCGGTTGCATCTTCTTCAAGCAGAGGCGCGAGCGCTTTCAGCGTCTCAATCAGTTAAGTTTCTTGCATCAACACTGTTCCCTGCCCGCCAATAGTCAAATTGTTTTAGTATTCGGAAGAGTATCCAGTGCCTGCTACAGTTTCATTCGCGTCACGCTGTAGATTATCTGGGCAAATATTCAGGAGCGGGCCATCCTCTACTGGGGAAAGAAGGGATGGCCCTGCTGTAGCAGCTTACGCATCTACAGTTCCTGAATTCATATCACTCACCAAAGTTATAGGTCATCGACATGTACACCGTGCGCGGTCTGACCGGCTGACCAAAGGTCAGGCCAAAGGTCGCAAACGGTGTCGCTGACTGATAGTACTTTGCATCAGTCGCGTTTCTTACACCAATGCTGGTTTCCCAAATTCCCGAGGGAGAGAAATAAGTCGCACCCAGATTCAGGTTTTTGTAGTTATCGATCAGATTCTCAGGCAGATTTTCCGCACGGGTATAGTAATCATCCTTGAGCGCATAGTCAGCGCGCAGCGCCAGCAGTCCACCACTGGAAACTTCCTTCTCGTACTTGGCCATCAGCGAGAGCGTCCAGTCTGGGGTCATTGGCAGGTCACTGTTTTTAGTGATGGTGATCGTGTTGGAAACAAGTACCCCTTGCAGACTGTCAATCTCATCTTTGAGGTAGCCCGCATTAACACCGACGGTGAATCCTTCACCAACGAGGGTGGTCATCTCGACCTCAAGACCGCTGATTGTTGCATCACCCAGATTTTCCTTCGTAGATGATGTCGCTACAAGATTACTGGCCGCACTGATTTGCATGTCCTCGTAGTCCATTCGGAACGCAGAGACATTCAGACGCATACGTCCGTCCATGAGCTTGGACTTCACACCTACCTCATAGTTAGTCACATACTCGGGATCATAGTTTGGCAGCGGGTTCGGCACTTCGCCTGTGAATCTAGCCGCATAACTGCCATCCCGGTAACCTTCGGAGTAGGTACCGTAGACCATAATGTCATCGTTAGCCTCCCAGGCAATAGAAACAAGGGGCGTTGTCTCCTTTGTGGTCAACTTACCGACCTGGTCAGAGATCGGCCCAACTCGTCGCCGGGTCAACAGATTGAAGTACTTGTTACTTTCCGTGTACCGGGCGCCAAGGGTCAACGTCAGGGTATCAGAGATGTCATAATTGGCCTGCCCAAAGAATGCAGTACTGTCATTCTCAATAAGCCGGTCAAGATACTGAAAGAAGAAATCCGGCGGTCCTGAGAGTGGCGGTGCAAAGGCAATTTGGTTGAAGATAGCTTCTCTGCCATCTTCTTCAAAGTAATAGACGCCCACAACATAGTTCATGCGGCCATCCATTGCC
>JABMOJ010000368.1 GCA_013204195.1 SAR86 cluster bacterium | reverse complement strand
TATTCGGTGATGAGCTAGCGCAAGCTCAAGCAACTGGTTGAAGAACAACTGGTGTCTGGCTGGGATGACCCGCGCCTGCCAACCATTACTGGCCTTCGACGCCGGGGTTACACGCCAGCCTCTATTCGCGAGTTCTGCCGCCGAATCGGCGTGACCAAGAGCGACAATAATGTTGAGTTGGCGATGTTACAAAGCGTCATTCGTGATGACCTGGAAGACAAGGCACCACGGGTTATGGGCGTACTCAATCCATTGAAAGTCGTGATTGAAAATTACCCTGAGGGTCAGGTCGAGAATTTGACCGTCGCTAATCACCCCAAGATCGACGCACTTGGCACCCGCACATTACCCTTTACCCGCGAGGTCTATATCGACCGAGAAGACTTTCGTGAGGAGGCTAATCGCAAATATAAACGCCTGGTCACCGATGGCGAAGTTCGGCTGCGTTATGGTTATGTGATCAAGGCTCATCAGGTCATCAAAGATGATGCAGGCCAAATCATCGAACTGCGTTGCACCTATGACCCTGAAACACTGGGCGAGAACCCCGTTGGCAGAAAGGTGCGAGGGGTTATTCATTGGGTTTCCGCACAGCAAAATCAGCCTGCCGAGATCCGCTTATTTGAGCCCTTGTTTACCGTCGACTTTCCCGATGCTTCTGATCAAGACTATCGTGACCTGCTGAATGCTGACTCGTGCACGATCGTACAGGGGTTCGTCGAAGCAAGCCTGGCTGATGCGACGGTGGAGCAGCGTTTTCAATTCGAGCGTGAAGGTTACTTTTGTATCGATAATAAGGACTCCAAACCTAATCAACTGGTTTTCAATCGGGTCGTAGGGTTACGTGACAGCTGGGCGAAAGTCGAGCAGCCTGACGATAATTGAACGAACAACACGGACTAACACTGCAAACCCTATTTACCTAGGAGGAACTACCCATGCAATTCGGAATCATCCCAGTCAATATCGGTATTCAGTCACTGGCACAAATGACGGGGCTGGCGCAGCTCGCCGAGCAGGTCGGTATGGAGTCTGTGTGGACCTTTGAGCACGTCATAGTGCCCATCGATTATGAATCAAAATACCCTTACAACAACAATGGCAAGATGGGCGTGAGTCCTGAGACCAACCTCGTTGACCCACTGATCGCCCTGGCCGCCATTGCTGCCAGTACGAACACGCTGCGCTTGGGCACTGGGGTCAATATTTTGTCACAAACTAACCCCCTATACCTGGCCAAGCAGGCCGCTAGCCTCGATATGTTGTCTGATGGCCGGCTCTTATTGGGGCTGGGTATCGGCTGGCTGCGAGAGGAGTTTGTGGCCATGGGTACGCCCTTTGAAAAACGTGGCGCACGGTTTGATGATTATTGTGCGGCGATGCGCAAAGTCTGGTCAGGAGAGGTGGTTGAGCATGAAAGTGAGTTTTTGAGCTGGCATGGTTTCAAGAGTTTTCCTATACCGCGGCAGTCACCCTTACCGGTCATTATCGGCGGCATCAAGGGTAAGATTCATGAACGGATCGCCCGCCATGGGGATGGTTGGTTCGCGCCAACGGGAGATCCCAAGGAACTTCGCGAACATCTTGACCTGATCAAGGCCCAGTGTGATCTGGTCCAACGCGATATGAGCGAGATCGAGATCACCTGCATGTGGACCGGCAGTGGCGGTGAGGCAGCGGTTAAAGCCCTTGAAGACTGTGGCGTACATCGGCTGGTCGTCCCCGTCATGGCACTGGGTGAAGATCCTGTGGCAGGGATCAAGAAGTTCGCCTCAGATTACGTCAGCTAGTGGTGCAACAGGCCTTCACTGTCACGCTGGCAGACATCCTTCGCGCCCAGCAGCGTCTTGTTGGCGGCGTGCTTGACACCCCGGTGCTGCGCAGCGCCACGTTGGATTTGCTGGCGGGTGCTGAATTGTTCTTTAAGTGTGAACATCAGCAAGTAACCGGTTCTTTCAAGGCCAGAGGCGCGCTCAATGCGGTTCTCAGTCTGACCGAGGCCCAAGCTCGACAGGGCGTGGCGACCCATTCCTCAGGCAACCATGGTGCGGCCTTAGCCTGGGCCGCGGCAAGCCGGGGGTTACCGGCCTATATCGTAGTGCCCGAGAATGCTGCGATCGTCAAAAAACGCAACATCAGCCGGTATGGAGCTGAGATCATCGAGTGTGAGTCCACCTTGCCAGCTCGTGAAGCCGCCCTGGCGGCTGTCGTGGCACGCACCGGCGCCAATTTCATTCCACCCTATGATGACGCCAGAATCATTGCCGGGCAGGGGACGACCGGTTTGGAAGTCATGGCGGCAGTACCTGACCTAGATGACATAGTGACGCCGGTGGGTGGTGGCGGTTTGCTCGCGGGTACGCTTCTGGCGGTAGCTGACGGACCCCAAGTGTATGGCGCCGAGCCAGCGATGGCCGACGACGCTTATCGCTCTTTCACCTCTGGCGTGCGGGTCTTGAGTCATACCCCGAAGACCATGGCCGATGGTTTGCGGACCACCTTGGGGGCCTTGAATTTCGAGATTATTCAAGGCCATTGCGCCGGGATATTACTGGTCTCGGAAGCTGAAATTTTAGCGGCGATGCGGTTGATCTGGGAGGCGCTGCAACAGGTGGTGGAGCCCTCGTCAGCGGTCACCCTGGCTGCGGTTTTACGCTACCCGGAACAGTTCAACAACCGACGCATCGGACTTATTCTCACTGGCGGAAACTGCGATTCGAGCTTCTGATTCAGCGGTGAAAGTGGGTTGCAGTGAACCTTATTTAGACGGCCAAAATCCACAGCAGAACACCTGCGGCGTAACCAATCACCTGACCGCGATCGCCGGAACCATTGTCTTGACCCACGTTCAATTCGGTCTCTGGGTCGCCACCATTCATGACTCGAAGAATAATAGGCAGTTCAAATATCAGCACGCTGATACCCCGCGCGACAGCGACGGCCAGGAGCATGACCCGACCAGGATTATCGAGAGGCACCAACAGAAACACCAGGGCAACCAACAGCCAGTTGCCCACCGGGCCACCGATACTCATGGAAAGAAATTGTTGCCGCGTGTTCTTGGCAAAATTAAAGCCAAAAATAAACGCGCCGGTAGGGTTCGTGACCATCGGTGAGTAAGACTTAGCGAATCTCGCCCCAGCAAAGTGACCCCATTCATGAAAGATCGTCGCGATAATGGTCATGGCAGCAAAGGCATTCAGCATTGACAAACCGGTCGCCAGGTTTAACCCGCTGGTCATGGCCCAGGCATCAGCGGCAGCCCATAATGTTATGGCGGCCAACAATGCCAGGCCGTGATTACGCGCTGCCAATTTGAGGCGCTGGGCGTCCGGCAGACTGATTGGCTTGGGACTACTGACCCCATCAGTTTCGGGTGTGGTTTGGCTGGCTTCAGACATGGTGTTGTTCTCGCATTAAGGCGCTTCGTTGACAGGCGCAAAATATTGAAAGGCGTTATTCTGGCACAGTGGCCCAGTGCTGCCTACTGGCAACTACTGATCCTTGCGTAACCAGGCGTTGAATGCGGGCGTTCTTTTCTCGCGAAAGGCACTAACGCCTTCGCGGGCATCAGGATGGTGGTCGGTAATCGCTGTCTTGGCGGCAATTTCGTCCAAGGACTGGGCAAAGGTTAACTCGGTGGCCTGGTAAATGGAGCGCTTCAACAGGCGCATAGAGACTTGCGGGCCATTCGCCAATTCCGTCGCCAGGGCCTGCACATGGTCTCGCAGGTCTGCGTCTGCAACGACTTCATTCACCAGGCCCATTGATAAGGCGGTGTCAGCCTCGACAATACGCTTGCGCAAAATGAAGTCCAGGGTGGTGGTTAAGCCGAGATGCTGCAGTAACAGATATTGGCCGCCCTCGTCAGGTAGCAAGCCAAACCGCAGGGTGGCGGACCCCAGACGCGCGGATTTCGCGGCGATCTTAAAGTCACAGGCTAGGGCCAGCGACAGGCCGGTCTGGATCGCCACGCCATTGATGGCCGCGATGGTGATCTTGTCCAGATTGCGAATAGCCACATTCAGCGCTTGGGATACTTGGCGCAGGCCGTTATAGGTACCAATCGCGTTATCGTGTCCTGGCGGAATAGGGGGCATCAGCGCATCGGGATTAGAATTTGGCGCGCTATAGGCCTGCAGATCGTCCCCAGCACAAAAACCGCGACCGGTGCCGATAAAGACGATGACGCGAATGGCATTATCCATTTGCGCCTGAGTTAATACTTCAATCAGGTCGCGCTTTTTACCGACGCTCATACCATTGAGCTTGGCGGGTTCATTGAATTCGATCCAGGCGATGCCAGGTTCCTCGATGCGAACCTCAAAACCCGTGAATTTGCCTGTCTGCATAGCTGACTCCCTGTTTGAAGAATGACGGAAGACACCATCATTGGAATTTATCAAGGCCTTGTCAATCGGCATAAGCTTGGTCGCTCAGGCCCGCCAGCCTGCCGGGACTGGATCTCATCGCAATCTGTGGCGCGCACAGACTCACACCGGAGTGACAATTGGTGTTTTCATTCTGCTTCGCCACCTATAGACTTTCACGGGCGATAATCCCGAAGGTGCTAAGGGTTTCACTTGACGCTCACGTCAACCAGCTCACGTCCGTTATAAGTGGGCGGCAGCGCCGAGAACTATGCGCTTACATTGATATAGTGCCGTTCAGCCAAGGCCGCCCTTAAAACTCTCCTGGAGCACGCCCATGTTATCTCAGCTTGATCGGCGGCATAGAGACAACCCAGTGATCGACCTAGGCCCGAAGCCGTTCAAGGCCAAAGGCCAGATCAAGCCCGCTCACGCCAAGCTTGACGATATTACCGACCGCAGCCTGTTACTCGTCTTAGTTGACGGCGAGGCGGGATGTCTATGAACCCGAAAAGCGTGATTGCGCTTATCCGTCACGGGGATTACCGGCAGCCGCAAGGGGTACCCAGTGCCTTGCTGCCATATCCATTAACACCGGTGGGTGAAGACCAAGCCCGTCACTGTGGCAAGTTAATAGGTGAATTCAGCGCCAGCCATCACTTCAGCATCGACCGTCAGTTAGATTCATCCCGTCAGCTTCGCGCCTGGCAAACAGCGAGCCTCATTGCTGAAGCGTTGCCGATAGAAGCTCTTTCAAAGCGGCCAACTGGCGACATAGCGACAAAGATTAAGGAATTTGAGGGCTTATCGGAACGCAGCGTCGGTGCGGCGGCGAATCTTGATATCGCGGCCATCGCGGCGATCGTCGCCGCTGACCCGCGGTTTGCGCCGCTGCCTGCTGGCTGGAAGTCAAACAGTGATTTTTGTCTGCCGTTTCAAGGCGCGGAGTCGCTGCGTCAAGCTGGCGCACGGGTCGCCGCCCATATTCAACATGCGTGGCAAGTCCTGGCGCACAGCGAACTCAAGCTTATCGTCGGCCACGGCGCAGCCATTCGGCACGCCTGCGCGCAATTAGGCATTCTCAGTGAGGCTGATGTCGCCGATCTATCCATGCATCATGCACAACCGATTTTTGTGAGTTGCGATGAGCAGGGTAGGTGGCACCGCGTAGCGGGTGAGTGGAAGATTCGGCAGCATGCCGGTGATGAGTTGGGCGAGTAACGGAGCCTGCTGGCCCCGAACCCTGCCCTTGTAAAAACGCGCTGTTAAGGCACGTTATTAAGCGGCGCGCTTAAAACTCGCGCTTAAAACTCAAGAATGGCACGGCCACTGATTTTGCCTGTTTCCAGCGCATGAGCGGCCTCGTTGATCTGGTCCAAGCTAAAACGCTCGGTCACCATAGCATCGAGATCCAGCTGGCCATTGGCATACCACTCGAGATACTTCGGGAAATCTCGATCAGGAGAACAACTGCCGCCAATACTACCGACAAACTTCTTCTCGTTAATCAGCATGTCAACCGCATTAAGTTGCACGGGAGTCTGTGGCACCCCAACCAAGACAGCCGTGCCGCCGGTTCGCGCGCCGAAAGTGCCGTCTCTAACGGCCGGTACGATTTGCTCCATGGTTTGTTTCAAGCCAATACAGTCAAACGCATAGTCAGCGCCAGAGACGGGCATGCCCATAAAATTACGTTTTGATGGGTTGGTTGTCAGCGCCTTAATCTGCTGGATGGGGTCGCCCTGACCCGCATTAATGGTATGGGTTGCGCCAAACTGTCGAGCAAAGGCCAGCTTCGTATCATCCAAGTCGACTGCAATGATCGGGTTAGCGCCAACGGCTTTGGCCGCGACCACGGCTGATAAGCCCACGCCGCCGACCCCGAAAATCACCACGCTTTCCCCGGCCTTAACGCCGGCGGTATTCTCCACGGCGCCCGCACCAGTCATCACGGCACAGCCAATGATGGCGGTGACATCTCGTTTGGTATCATTCGCGACCTTGACCACATATTGCTCATCGGCGATGGTGGTGTCAGCCCAGGTAAAGACATTTTGTGAGCGAGCGACACTGCCATCTGGCAGGGCCAGGGTCGCCGACTCCGGTGCACGATCGGTACCGTTAGCATTCCGAGGCACCCAAGTGACCATCACCATATCGCCCGCCGCAACGTGCTCAACGGCACTGCCGACCTGCAGCACAATCCCGGTAGATTCGTGGCCAAGAACAATGGGGTTGGCGCGCGGATTGTGCATCTGATGGAGTTGGCTATGGCAAACGCCGCTCGCGTACTGTTTAACAACCACTTGGTAGGGCCCTGGATCTGGTAAGTCCAAAGTCACAATCTGCAGTGGCCCTGGTTGCTGAGGCAGGACAACGACGCGAGCTGGAGTAGGCATAGTAGGATTCCAATTGTTGGGTGAAAGCAGGTATTCTAAATCGGTCTAACCGAGTATGTCATCATGTCAACCTTAAGTCAGCAAGTACACGAAGCCTTAAAGGCACTCCTGCCGGATCGTATGAGCACGCAACGTGACCTATTAGATCAACATGGTCAAGATGAGTCGTTTCATGCGCCATACTCGCCCGATGTGGTGGTGTATCCCGTCACAAATGAGGAAGTCAGTCAAATCGTTCAGTTGTGCGCGCAAACCCGCACGCCGCTAATACCCTTTGGCGCGGGCACATCCCTCGAGGGCCATATCGCAGCCACACAGGGCGGCATTTGCATGGATATGTCACAAATGGGCCAGATTCTCGAGGTCAATGTCGATGATCTGGATTGTCGGGTTCAAGCTGGCGTGACACGCAAACAGTTGAATGCCGCACTACGCCACCACGGCCAATTTTTCCCCGTTGACCCAGGCGCCGATGCGACCCTTGGCGGCATGACATCCACGCGAGCGTCAGGTACCAATGCGGTGCGTTACGGCACCATGAAAGATAATGTGCTGGGCCTGACCGTAGTCATGCCAGACGGCAAGATTGTTAGGACCGGCAGTCGCGCGCGGAAATCAGCGGCGGGCTACGACCTGACTAGATTATTCTGCGGTGCAGAAGGGACCCTGGGTATTATCACCGAGGTGCAGTTGCGGTGCTACGGTTTACCTGAAGCGCATGCTGTCGGGGTGTGCTCTTTTGCAAGCATCGACGCCGCGGTCCAAACTGTCATCGAGGTCATTCAGTCGGGTATCCCGGTGGCGCGAGTCGAGCTGTTAGATGCGGCGCAGATGCAGGCCATCAATCAATACTCCCAGCTCGATTACTCGGCCCAACCGACCTTGTTCTTTGAATTTCACGGCACCAGTGCCAGTGTGGTTGAGCAAAGCGAGCGGGTTGCCGAGCTGGTGCAGGAGAATCATGGCTCCGAGTTTACCTGGGCCGTCGAACAGGAAGCGCAGAACAAGCTATGGCAGGCTCGGCATGATGCTTATTATGCAGCACGAGCCCTGCGACCGGGTGCCAGTGGTTGGCCCACAGATGTCTGCGTGCCCATTTCAAGACTGGCGGATTGTATTCAACAGACCCAACGTGATCTGGTGGAGTTTGACCTGCTGGCACCCATCGTCGGCCATGTAGGCGACGGTAATTTTCATCTATTGCTGCTCGTTGATGTGGACAAGCCCGCAGAGCTGGAGATCGCTAAAATCGTCAATGACCGATTAATCAAGCGCGCGCTGAGCATGGGTGGTACCTGTACCGGCGAGCATGGGATCGGCTATGGCAAGCTGGCTTATATGGAACTAGAGCACGGTGCTGCGGTGGCAGTGATGGCGTCAATCAAGCGGGCTATCGACCCACTGAATATCATGAACCCTGGAAAGATGATCCCAGACAATGTTTTGAAAGATGAGGCTCAATAGCGAGGAAATCTACTTCAGGCTCGTTCTGTAGACGGGCTAGACTGACGGGACACCGCCTCGGTTTCTGTATCCAGTTATGAGTCAGCGTATATTTGCCTCGATCATTGTTGGCGTTCTGTTTGC
Organism: SAR86 cluster bacterium; assembly: GCA_013204195.1. Classification (GTDB taxonomy): domain Bacteria; phylum Pseudomonadota; class Gammaproteobacteria; order Pseudomonadales; family Azotimanducaceae; genus UBA4582. The sequence continues at coordinate 1,700 of JABMOJ010000368.1, read as the reverse complement.
CCTGGGTCTTTGGGGTCAGTATGTCATTGCGCCGCAAAAGCTCACCACAGAACTCACCACCGCGGTCTATGAGATCCTCATGCTATTTTTCCTGAGTGGCGAGTGGACCCTGGAACTGGATCCGGTGCCCCTACAGATTGAGCTGGTACGCTTTCTGGCGCCACTTGCCGCGGTCACCTCGATTATCCTGGTGCTTGCGTCTAACTCCCGAGTCTCCATGGGCAACCGCCTGGTGCACTATTACTCGGGACATATGATCGTCGTCGGTCTTGGCGACAAGAGTTGGCAGTTTTTGCGGACCTGCGATCCAAGTCTAAAAATCGTCGTGGTTGAGCGAGAACCCGATAACCTGTTGATTCAACGCGCCAGAGATCTTGGTATTCGTGTCTTGGTCGGTGATATCTTTGAAGATCGTATGCTCGAGCGCATTAATGTCACTCACGCGTCGCAACTCATTGCGTTAACAGGCGATGATGGCACCAATGTTGAATTGGCGATCAAGACGCGAACGCGACTAAGAGAAAGCGGCAGTCACGCGGCGCACCTTAAAATCCACATTCATTTAAATGAGATCGGCCTGGCTCACCAACTCGAGAGCTATCCCAAGTTCTTTGCGGACTATTCCATCGCCGAGATCTCGTTTTTCAGCGTCTATGACCTGAGTGCCAGGCTGCTGCTTAGAGATTATCCCCCGGATGTATTCGCGGATGTTGCTAACCAGGAACGCGTTCATCTGGCCATCTATGGATTTAAACGACTGGCAGCAAAACTCGTGGTCGAAGCAGCCTTGATGTGCCAGTACGCTAACGGCTCGCGTATTCGATTTTCAATTTTCGATGCAGATGCGGACGAGAAAATGTTGCGGTTCAACAAGCAATACCCTGACCTGGCACAGATTTGCGATTATTCCTTTATCAAGCAGGCGACCATCGGCCCCCATGTATTTTCCGGGGATGTTGCCGCTTTGTTGCCCTCTGTGACACAACATATCATTTGCACTGATACAGACGAAGAAAGCCTGAATGTTGCGCTGATGTTGCGTGCCGCTTTACTCAACAAACGTGCCAGTAACGCGCCTATCCTGGTCCGTATGCAACGTACCAGTGGCTTGGCGCAATTGCTAGAATCCAACACCGGAGAACAGGAAATTCCCGATGGACTCTATCCATTCGGTATGTTTGATGAGGTGTTACATGTCGATAATGTCTTGACCCGACAACTGGACAAGCTGGCGCGCGGCATCCACCAAATGTATCTTGAGTCGCAACCCAACCTGCCCGGTGCGAGCGGAGAATCCAGTCATCATAAGGCCTTGCAACTGTGGAATGATTTGCCACAGTGGGAGCGGAAACAAAATCTGCTTAAAGCGGATCATTGGTTCATTCGTCTCAGGGCGATCCGTTGCGCGCCGGCAAATCAACCTTCGGTCGTGCCAGTGTTTCACGCAGAGGAGGTCGCGGCTCAAGCAAAAATGGAACATAACCGATACGTTAACACCAAACTTTATGATGGCTGGCGATATGGCCCGAAACGCATTGAAGAGGCGAAAATTAATCCTTTCCTGGTGCCATGGGAGCAGCTTTCAGCAGCGCAGCAGCAACGAGAAACTGAAGAAGCGACCCTGCAAGCAGAATACTTCGCGCAGCGATCAGGTATCTTCACTGAGCGAAAACTTGTCATCGGCGTGACCGGGCATCGCT
>JABMOJ010000367.1 GCA_013204195.1 SAR86 cluster bacterium | reverse complement strand
AGATGGCACTATGGAAGGCGGCTGTTTCATCCCATCGCCTCACGCCAAGGTATCGCTGCCCTGAGGACCGGATAAGCAGATAGACAGCTAAAACAGGTTTAGCCCCTCGGTGCCGAGGCTCAATGGGCCTCACTGGTTAGTCGCGCAAACGGGATCCTGAGTTGAGCAGACGCAGGCAGAACACTAACGTCACGCCCGTAAACAGGCAGATCATGCCGAGTGAAAAACCGACATTCACGTCTGACACCCCCAACACCCCATAACGAAAACCGTTGACCACATACACCAGCGGATTGAGCTTGGAAACATTCGCCCAAAACTCTGGCAATAGGTCCAGCGAGTAGAACACCCCGCCGAGATAAATGAGGGGCGTGAGGACGAAGGTTGGCACGATCGAGATATCATCAAAGCTGTTGGCATACACCGCATTGATAAAGCCGAACATGGAGAACAATACTGCCGTCATCAACACCACCAACACCGTCATACCCAAATGTTGGACATGCAAGTCAGCAAAGAATAACGACAGGCAGGTGACGATCACCGCTACCAGTAACCCGCGGCTGACACTGCCCACCACATAACCCGCCAAAATCACCCAATTAGGCGTTGGCGATACCAGCAGCTCCTCAAGGCTATGGTTATACTTGGTGCCAAAAAATGACGACACAGTATTGGAATAGGAGTTAGTCACCACCGCCATCATGATCAAGCCCGGCACGACAAACTGCATGTAGGAGAAACCGCCCATTTCACCGATTCGTGAGCCGATCAGCGCCCCAAAGATGACAAAGTACAGGGTCATGGTGATGGCCGGCGGCAGCAGGGTCTGCGGCCAGATTCGCAGGTAACGCCGCATCTCTTTGATGACTATCGTCTGAAAGGCAATCCAGGTTTCAAAAGCACTCATTGCAGTAGGCTCACAAACATTTCCTCAAGGCGGTTGGTCTTGTTACGCAGGCTCAGTATCTCGATGCCCTGACGCGACAGTTCAGCGAACAGGGCATTCAGGCTCTGGTGTTTATCCACGACGACTTCAACACTATGCGCATCTACCACGACGGATGGATAGCCGGGTATCTCAAGCGCTGCTGGCAGCGGTTGAGCCGCATCCAGCACAAATGTCTCGGTGTGCAACTCGCGCAGCAGGTCGCGCATACTGCCGTCATGGATGATTCGGCCTTCGTCGATGATGGCAATGTTGCGACACAGGGTCTCAGCTTCCTCCAAGTAATGGGTGGTGAGGATAATCGTCGTGCCATTCTCATTCAGTTCCCGCAGAAAGTCCCACATGGCACGACGCATCTCGATATCCACCCCTGCGGTGGGTTCATCTAAGATCAACAACTCAGGCTCATGCACCAGAGCGCGGGCGATCATCAAACGCCGCTTCATCCCACCAGATAACGACCTGGCGGTCTCGTCGCGCTTATCCCACAGGCCAAGGATTTTCAGGTATTTCTCTGCCCGTTCCTCAGCCAGTGCCCTCGGCAGACCATAATAGCCGCCCTGGGTAATGACGATATGCTTGACCTTTTCAAAGACGTTGAAGTTGAATTCCTGGGGGACAATACCTACATGCTTTTTTGCGGTCGGAAAATCCTGATCGATGTCGATGCCACAGATGTTGACCTTGCCGCTGGTCTTGTCTATCAATGAAAAAATGATACCGATGGTGGTGGACTTGCCCGCGCCATTGGGGCCCAGTAACGCGAAAAAATCACCTCGTTTAACCTTCAGGCTGATGCCACGTAGCGCTTGAAAATCGTTAGCGTAGGTCTTGGTCAAATTTTCGATGGTCAGGGCCATCTCTGGCGCCGCCGATGCGGGAATCTGGATAGGTGATGGCGTGCTCATGACAGCTCGATAGTGACTGGGGGACAAGCCAGCGAGTATAGCAATTTTCGTTGCCGCTTGTGCGCATCAACCGACACCACTTGTTAGACGCCACCGATTAGACATCGGGCGCTCAGCGACTGCCGCCCAAAGATATACCATCGAGGCTATCGAGTGCTATTCTTGGTCACTCTGCCACGACCCGATGCTACCGATGCGAAACTTATCCCTGGTTACTCATTACCATCTCTTACTCAAATCGTTCATCCTGATCGGCCTGGTGCTATTTGGGCTTTTTATTGTCGCTGAGCGCGGCTGGCTCAGCACCGCCCTGAGCAGTGACCGCAGTTATATCTCCTACGTTATTTTGCTGTTATATGGCGTTCTCAGCTTACATTGGCTGGTGCTGGTCAAACAGCTCGCCGCTGACACGCGAGTGATCGACGAGCTACAGGCTCGCATCACGCACCTTGAACCGGGTGACGTGACGCTCAACGCCGAGGGACTCAACATTCAGGGACAGCCTGTGACGTCGGGGATCTGCGCAGACTATCTGCAAGAGCTGGTGCAGAAGTCCCAACGGCGAGTTACGGTCGAGCTTGACCATAAATTACTATTAGAGGTCTTAGCTGAACGCCTGATGACGCGCTATACCTTCGGTCACTGGGCTGCCGATATGTTACTGAAATTGGGTCTGCTGGGCACCATTCTCGGGTTTATTATGATGTTGAGCCCCGTCGGCGAGCTGACGGACTTCGATCCCAATGTCCTGCAGCAACTGCTGGGGCAAATGAGTGGCGGCATGGCTGTGGCGCTGTACACCACCATGGCCGGCCTAGTCACCAGCACCCTGCTGGGCTTGCAATATGAGATGCTGGACACCGCCGCATCACGACTCGTTGACAAGCTTGCCATTGCGGTTGATATCTATATCTTGCCGACCCTCGGCCGGCCTGCCGTTTAGATGATGCGTAGACGGTTCACTCGCCAAGGTTCAACGAATGATGCATTTACTGATCTGCTGTTCAACACCCTGCTGGGCTTTGCTTTTATGTTCCTCATCGCATTTATCCTTATGGCGGAACCGAACAAACAAGGCAATGTGACAGTCAAGGCTGAGTTTTTGATTACCATTAACTGGCCCGATGGTCATCCTGACGACATCGATGTACTGGTAGAAGACCCCAGCGGCGTGGTTCTGTGGTTCGACAATAAAGACACCGGCACCATGCACCTGGACCGCGACGATCGTGGCGCCGTGCAGGATCAGATGATGATCAACGGTAAAATGGTCACCAACCCCATCAACCAGGAATCAGTGTCTATTCGCGCTTGGGTTCCCGGCGAATACGTGGTGAATATTTTGCATTACAACGCCAACTACAATGAGCCCGTGCCCGTGAGCGTCAAGGTTGAAAAGCTCAATCCGGTGGTAACCCTGGTCTATTACGGCGTTCACTCGCTGAATCGCGCCGGCATGGAAGTCACCGCAACCCGTTTTGTGCTGGATAACAGCGGCGCCGTGGCAAGCACCAGCGGTCTACCCAAAGCGCTACTGACCCAAATCACCTCAGGAAAAGGCTCATGATCTCGGTTCAAATTTTGGCCATCGCCTATGCGGTCATGGGCGCTTTGCTGCTCTATCTACTGATCGCCACCCGCCGCACTGTCAGCTTCAAAATCTTCTTGGTGATTCTGGTCTCAGGCTTGTATGTGGGCACTTACTTAGGCTTAAAAGACCTACAGGGCTGGCCCGTAACCGAAGAGCTGCCACAGCACTTCCGCCTGCATTGGGCCATGATCAGCGATCCAGATAAGTCTCAGAAGACGACCGGCAGCATCTACCTCTGGATTCAACCCACCGCGCCAACGGGCAAACTCGTGGCTGAGCCCCGCGCCTATCATCTGCCTTACGACGTCAATATGGCGGAGAAAGTTCAGAATGCCCTGCGCCAGATTGACGAGGGCCAAACAGTGGAAGGCCAATTGAGTCGAGTCGAGCTGGCCCCAGCGGCGCAAGCCGACACAACAATAATCAAGGTTGATCCTAACCTCAAGCCTGTCTCCGCGGTTCAGGAGCGGGAGACAGGGCTACAATTTAAAGCCCTGCCTCGCACTTCACTGCCACCGAAAGGCCGCTGAACGACAACTAGCTGCTAATCGGTTGCCGCAGTAGCGGCGGCTCGATCTTCGTTAGCGCGCTGAATCACGTAAGCTCGCACCTT
>JABMOJ010000366.1 GCA_013204195.1 SAR86 cluster bacterium | reverse complement strand
TTAAATAACGGGCTACCCAAACTTTAAAATATCGACTGGCCTATTGTTTCAAGCATACAACGCCTGATACTCGGCCAATGGATGCGGACTAGAGACGACGCACATCAAGCGCCAATGAATCTTTGCAGGTTAAGATTCAGGCGCTTATCTCTGCTCAAAACCATTCATTTACCGAACCAGGAGCCCGCCTTATGTCCAAGCCTCGAATCGCTATCAACGGCTTCGGCCGTATCGGTCGCTGCGTGACTCGAATCGCAAAATTACGCAACCATTATGATGTAGTGGCCATCAACGATATTGCCACGCCTGAACAGTTGGCCTACGCCTTCAAGTACGACAGTATTCATGGCAAGTACCCGGGCCAAGTTAAGCTCAACGGTGACGTCATGGAAATTGACGGCGATCCGTTCAAGGTACTTTGCGAAAAAGACCCCTCGAAGCTACCCTGGGCGGCTATGGATATCGATTTTGTGATTGAGAGCAGTGGCAAATTTCGCAAGCTCGCGCAACTGCAACAACACCTGGACGCAGGCGCGAAGCGGGTGATCGTGACGGTGCCGACCAAAGAGCCTTTAGCTGAAACCCTGGTCATGGGCGTCAATGATCATGTTCTACAGAAGCGCTCAACGATCATCAGCAATGCCAGCTGCACCACCAACTGCGCCGCGCCTATCGCCAAGATACTGGACGAACATTTCGGCATCAAATACGGTCTGATGACCACCGTGCACGCTTACACCTCTGACCAACGCCTGATTGACGCACCTCATGCGGGTGATCTGCGCCGATCAAGAAATGCCGCGACTAATATTGTGCCCACTTCAACGGGCGCCGCCAAAGCCATTGGTATTGTCTTACCCAACCTTGCGGGCAAACTCGATGGCATCGCCATGCGGGTGCCGGTCGCCGATGGCAGCGTGGTGGATCTGACCGTTGAGTTGAATTGTGACGTGACTGTCGAGATGATCAACGCAGCGATGCAACGCGCCGCTCTCGGCCCCTTGTTTGGTATTCTCGAGTATTGTCAGGACCCCATTGTCTCAAGCGATATCGTTGGCAATACGCACTCCAGCATCTTCGATGCCGGTCTGACTCAAGTTATCGGCCGGCGACTAGTCAAAGTCGTTAGCTGGTATGATAATGAGTGGGGTTACAGCACACGTATCGAAGAGCTGATCAACAAAATGGCCCAACTAGACAAGTAATTTGTCTAGCGACAACAGGCCTATTGGCTAAATGAAAAGCCTATCGGTATCAAAGACCGATAGGCTTTTAAATGACCAGCTGATGATTAATCAGATCGTGGCGGGCCATTGAACTCCAGCCCTTCCATGGTGCCTTCGTCTCTCCATGCGGTTAGCTTTTCAAAGAACTTAACCGGCCCTGAACCATAGCTGCCATTGCGAATCGTCAGCGGGTTCGGTTTACCCTCATTGTTATAATAGCCAGGCGTACAGGACTCCTGATAACTTTGATTAAACCGCGAATGGTTGATAATTTCCGCTACCCAATTCTCTTCTGCCGCTGCTGACGCTTCAACGGTTTGAACATTAGATGCCAGACAATGACTCATGATGTAAGCAATATGCATGGCCTGCTCATTCATCGCATGCGGGAAGTTAACGGTAAACCCTGACTGGGCATTACTGATAATAAAGCAGTTGGGAAACCCTCGTGAATGCAAGCCGTGCAGAGTGGAAATGCCTTCGGCCCATTTGTCTTTTAAACTCAGACCGCCGCGCCCTCTCAAATCATAGCCGGCGCGGCGGGTATAGTCGGTACCCACCTCAAATCCCGTCGCAAAAATCAGGCAATCAAGCTCATACTCAATACCGTTAGCAACAACGCCTTTTTCAGTGATGCGATCGACGCCTTGACCATGGGTATCAACCAGCTCGACATTCGGCAAATTAAAACTGTCGAGATACTCATCGTTGAAACATGGCCGTTTACAAAATTGTCGATAATAAGGTTTCAGCGACTCTGCCACTTCTGGGTCAGCGACGATGGTTTCTGCCCGCTTTCTGACCTGCTCCATTTTCTGGAAGTCCGCGATCTCCATCTTCTCTGCCAGCACCGCCAAGTCTAACGGCACATCAGACTTGAAGTTGACCATAGAGGCGAGATTACGAATGATTTCGGTCCAACCATCGTTCACTAAATCTTCGTCCTGAAAACCACCGGACACCAGGACATTAAAATTGTCCATGCGCTCCTTTTGCCAACCGGGCTTCAAGCTGGCGGCCCATTCAGGATCTGTTGGCGTGTTGGCTCTGACATCGATGGAGGAAGGCGTTCGCTGGAACACAGTGAGATTCTTCGAACTCGCGGCCAAGTGAGGAACACACTGTACCGCCGTGGCGCCGGTACCAATGATCCCAACACGCTTGTCTTTTAGGTGGCTAAGATCCCCCTCTGGGTGCCCACCAGTATAGGCATAGTCCCAGCGGCTGGTATGAAAAGTATGTCCCTGAAAACGATCTATGCCTTCAATGCCGGGCAATTTAGGTCGATTTAATGGGCCGTTCGACATGCACACGAACCGCGCCTTCATCTTATCGTTTCTGTTGGTACTCACAATCCAGCGGGAGCTCGACTCATCCCAGTCGAGGCCGGTGACTTCAGTTTGAAAGCAAGCATTTCGGTAGAGGTCGTACTTTTCACCAATGGCTTTACTGTGCGCTAGTATTTCCGGTGCGCGAGTGTATTTTTCTTTGGGCACAAAGCCCAGTTCTTCGCACAAGGGCAGATAAATATAAGACTCAACATCGCAGGCCGCGCCTGGGTAGCGATTCCAGTACCAGGTGCCACCGAAGTCACCGCCCTTTTCGATCATTCGAATGTCCTTAATGCCGGCTTCACGTAACCGCGCACCGGTCAGCAGACCACCAAATCCACCACCAATCACCACCACGTCGACCTCATCTTCGAGGGGCGCTCGAGTAAAACCCGGGTCTACATAGGGATCATCGATATAACGGGAGAAGTCGCCTTTGACTTCCTGATATTGATTACTGCCATCTGCACGCAAGCGTTTGTCACGCTCCAATCGGTACTTTTCACGCAAGGCATCGGGGTCGAATCCCAGATCCTTCGATAACTGCTGGGTAACTTCTGACATGGGGCCTTACTCCAGAATGATACGAATTCATCACTGATCATAGCTAAATACTCACCCGCGGCAAGCCTTCATCACACACGGATATGACAAGACTATGGACTGATCTATGATTTCGACTTTGGGCAGAACGATGCAAGGGATTATGCCTGCCCAGTCGGCGCTGGATAGCGCCTTAGCGGTGGACTGAGCCAGCACCCATCTTGGCCTGATATTGACAAAGGCTGGTCAAAATGACCGGGTAGGTGGTGATTCACACCAACAGCCCTCGACAGCACGCCCACTTTCCTATACTTTCAATAGCTTACATACTTGGCATGGATCCTGTATCCAATCCATCAATACCCTTTAAGACGATAACTACAATGCTACTCATACTCCATTTAATGTTACTGGCCGGCGTGATCTTCATTCTGGCGCGCATGATGCCTGGCATCCGTGTCGCGGGCTACGGCACCGCCCTGCTGGTCGCCGTGATCTATGGCCTGATCAACGTGACCCTGGGATCGGTATTAAAGATCCTGACGATTCCCTTTATCGTCATTTCCATCGGCGTGTTCCTGCTTCTCATCAACACCTTCTTGTTGTGGCTGACGGACCAGATACTGGAGGACTTTGAAATCGAAGATATGGGTACCACCTTTATAGCCGCAGTCATCATCACCATCGCCGATACCACGTTAAGCTGGCTTCTCTAAAAGACAAACTAAGGGCCAGCAGGCGCTAAAGACCGGTTTTCAACACCCACCTCATCGTCGAGCCATCTGTCTCGGGTCGGCTTAGACTCTTGTATCAGGCCGGGTCCTGCGATTACCATAGGCTACCTTCGCAGATCCGCCATCACGCATGAAATCCTTTAACTGCCAGCTCTGCGGCCAACCCGTCTATTTTGAGAATGACCAATGCTTGAGCTGCGGCAGCACCCTGGGCTACCTGTCGGATGAACACAACCTGGTAGCGCTGCAGAGGCAGGCTGATGGGCTGTTGTACCCGCTCTCGAACAACCCACGGGGCGCCGGTTATCGACTCTGTCAAAATGCCGCGACCTGGCAAGCTTGCAACTGGCTGGTTCCTGCGGATAGCCCCGACGCTTATTGCCGTTCCTGCAGCCTCAACGAGATAGTGCCCGATCTGACGGTCACCGCCAATATCCCCTTATGGATCAAACTTGAAGCAGGCAAACGCCGACTCCTATACAGCCTGCTTCGGCTAGGCCTGCCCGTTGTCAGCAAAAAAACGCATCCCAAGGGCGGCCTAGGGTTTCGCTTCTTGAAGGACCCAACAGCCAGCTTTAGAGAAAGCCAACGAGTCCTCACCGGACACTCAAAAGGGATCATCACGATCAACCTCGCCGAAGCCGACGACGCTGAGCGAGAACGTCGGCGCCTCGATCTAAACGAGGTTTACCGCACAGTCCTCGGCCATTTCCGTCACGAAAGTGGTCATCATTATTGGCAACAGCTGATCGCTAACTCGCCAGACCTGACTGAGTTTCGAGCACTATTTGGCGATGAGCAAGCCGACTATGATGCGGCCATCAGCCGCCACTATAACCAGGGACCACAACCGGGCTGGAAGGCGCAATATATCAGCGCCTACGCCAGCGCCCATCCCTTAGAGGACTGGGCAGAGTCCTGGGCGCACTTCATGACTATCGTCGACTCGCTGGAGACCGCCACCGAATCGGGCGTGGTGATTACCCGCAATCGGTCAAAACAGTTGTTTGCGCCACTGGACAGCTATTGGGCATCAACATTCGATGAACTATTGGAACAATGGTTGCCCCTGACTTATGCCATGAACAGCATCAATCGAAGCAGTGGCTATAGCGATTTTTATCCCTTTGTTCTATCCAGACCCGCCATCAACAAGCTGCGGTTTGTCCAAAAAATCGTTCGCAATGCGCGCTTTCAGTCACAGCAAGTGGATCAACGACGTTAACAACAGCCAATCGACTCTATTGATAAGGCCGCAGGCGCCTTGAATTTGGCGCCGCAAAGCAAAATACTCACCGCCTCATCCCTTTTCAACCGCGTAGGAATTGCTGATATGGCGACCCAACCCGCCAGCCTAGTAGACGTATTAACCCTCAAGCCCGGCGAGCAAGCAGATCATTTTATCGGCAGCGCCGAAGCCTATGGCGTGATTGGTATTTATGGCGGCCACTTTCTGGGTCAAGCCCTGGCCGCAGCGCTGGCCACCATCGAACCGAACAAGCTAGCGAATTCTCTGCACGGATACTTTTTGCGACCCGGCATGCCGCAAGTGCCCATTATTTATCAGGTCAATCGCCTGCGGGACGGCCGAGGCTTTGCCACTCGCACCGTCACTGCCTATCAGCAAGCCAAGCCAGTATTCCACATGAGCGCCTCGTTCAAGGTTTTTGAACCCGGTGACGAGCACCAGAAGACCATGCCGGCGGTGCTCACCGCCGCCGCTCTGATCGAGCGGCGAGAAGCGGCCGGTATCCCACCATTTCAGTTCCCCATGACCGCCGATGGTCGCGTGGACATGGAGTGGGCCAGCGAATCCTTTAACCCCGCACAATTCGTTGCTGGTCGCACACCGTGCCTACAGACCTGGATGCGAGCTAACGTCCCCAATGACATCGACGCTCGACTCAGCCAGTGTGTGCTCGCGTTCCTGTCGGATGGCACTCTGATGTTCAATGCGGTATTACCCTACGGCCTACCCTTTCAGAGCCATCGATTGACCTCATTGGATCAGGCTGTCTGGTTCCATCGCCCGTGCAACCCAGCCGACTGGCTTTTGTTCGACCAACGCAGCACGGCGGCGGCTGATTCGCGGGGTATGAATGAAGGTGAGGTTTATGCGGCTGATGGACAACTTATTCTCACTGTCGCGCAAGAGTCCATGTTGCGCCGTAACGTTAACCCGGCCTGAGGCGTTATACTCAAGTCTCTTAACTATCACGGGTCGGTGCCGTCTGCCGAGCCTATTCGCCCATAAGTTGGCCCATGAGAACTTTCATATGCGCTGGATACTCTTATTTGTTGTCATCTGCACCAGTCACCTGGTCCAAGTCAAGGCTGCTACGCCAACGCCTGATCAACGACACACCTTTAACGCCTTGCTCGATGGTTTTCATCAAGCGGCTGCCAAGGCTGATTTTGATGATTACTTCAATCGCTTCAGCGAAGGCGGTATCTTTATGGGCACCGATGCCAGCGAACGCTGGACGGTGCCGGCATTCAAGGATTATGCCCGTGCCAGTTTCGAGCAAGGAAAAGGCTGGACCTACCTGCCCCTAGAGCGCCACATCAGCATTGCTGACCAAGGTCAGATCGCTTGGTTTGATGAAATTCTCGACAATGCTCGCCTCGGGCGCTGTCGCGGTACTGGGGTGCTTACGCGAATTGATGGCGCCTGGAAGATTAGCCACTACAGCTTGACGCTCCTGATCCCCAATAGCATTGCCGCTGCCGTCGGCGAACAGACCCTGCAGGCGGATCGCGCGGCGGCCGTTCCTGACGACGCGTCTTAAGACGATATGGCGATCCCCAGTGACAATCTGATACTGAACCAGAACTGCCCCTGTGGTCAGCAACGTCCACTCAGAAACTGCTGTGGCGCCTTCATCTTCACACCCGCTACCGCGCCCACTGCCGAGACGCTGATGCGGTCGCGCTATACGGCATTTTATCTGAGTGAGGCCGACTATCTGCTGACGACCTGGCATCCCTCGACCCGCCCCAAGACATTGACATTTGACGCCGCTCAACATTGGCTGGGTCTCAAGATCATCGCTTGTCAAGGGGGGCAAGGGAGCGACAGTCACGGTCAAGTGGAGTTTCTGGCACGCTACAAAATCCAAGGCCGCGCTTATCGCCTGCAGGAAACCAGCCGTTTTCTGCATCTTGCCGAGGGCTGGGTCTACCTTGATGGTGATATACGCGACAATGCCTGATACGGGCATTAATATCCGTCGTCGTATCAGGCGAATGTCAGTTGACGGCTCTTACCCAGGCATGACTTAATAACCTGCTTACATTCAGGCCAGCCAGCCAGCCAACTCACGACCTGAAAAATGGAGAATATCACCCTATGCGAGTCAGTGAAGCCGTCAACCAACGTAGATCGATTCGTGCCTTTCTGGACAAGCCGGTTGAGTCTCAGATTCTAGAAGAATTACTCATCAAGGCCGCTCGCGCGCCGTCTGGTGGCAATGTCCAACCCTGGCGAGTTTATGTGGTCAATGGTCCGGCGATGGCGCGTTTTCGAGATTTTCGTGACAGCCGCAAAGCCCCGGAGGCCGCCGCTTATGAGATCTATCCCCAAGGCTTAACCGAACCTTATCGCTCGTCACGCTTTAAGGTCGGCGAGGACATGTATAGTCTGCTGGGCATACCCCGCGAGGATCGTGGCGCACGTATCCGCCGTCTGATGGAAAATTACAACTTCTTCGGCGCGCCCGCGGCGATCTTCTGTTTTGTGGACAAGCAGATGGGTCCGCCTCAATGGTCTGACCTGGGTATGTTTCTGCAGACCTTCATGCTGCTCGCCACCGAAGCCGGCCTGGACACTTGTGCGCAAGAGGCTTGGGCCGCTCGACCGGATACCGTCGCTGAATTCGTTGGCGCACCGCCAGAACAAATGCTCTTTTGCGGAGTTGCCATCGGCTTTCAAGACCCAGCGGCGCCGGTCAACAGTCTGGTCTCAGAGCGAGAACCTCTGAATGGTTTTGCGACATTTCTGTGACTTTTATTGACAGTACCAGCACCGTTGATAATGTGCTTTTATCCTTCGGCCTTTGGCGCCCAAGGCTTCACTGGTCGCGGGCTTCGATAATGCCGTCAACAACATCTTAACGATGTACCAACCAGCACGGTTTTCGGAGTCAGCTTTTTATGTCTGAGGCACCAAGTCAGGAAGAGGCGCAACTCGCCAGCACAGAAAAACCGCCGTTATACACCAAGCCGTATACCCACTATGTGCTTGGTATTCTGACCGTAGTCTACGTCTTTAACTTTATCGATCGGCAGATCCTGGCCATTCTGGCCCAATCGATCAAGGTCGATCTGGGCTTGTCCGATACTCAGATTGGCGCTCTCAGCGGCATCGCCTTCGGTATTTTTTATGCGGTGTTAGGTATACCCATCGCCAGGCTCGCGGACAAATATTCACGGGTTAATATTATTTCGATTTGTCTGGGAATCTGGAGTCTGATGACTGCCTTGTCGGGTTTGGCCGGTAACTTCTGGCAATTACTGGCCGCGCGCATCGGCGTCGGTATCGGCGAGGCCGGCGGCAGCCCACCGTCGCATTCGTTGATTGCGGATTATTTCCCCGTCACTGGCCGTGCCAGCGCTCTGGGCATCTATGCCCTGGGTATTCCTATCGGGATTTTATTTGGCAACTTTGCCGGCGGCTGGATCGATCAGTATTTTGGCTGGCGTAACGCGTTCATGCTCGTTGGCATACCGGGCATCGTCCTCGCTATCATTCTCAAGCTAACGATCAAGGAACCACCGCGCGGCTACTCTGAGGGCCGCGTACCTGACACCAAGGCCATTCCCTTCAAAGAGGTTGTCCGCACTATGTGGGCGTTCAAATCTTTTCGCCAAATCGCTTTTGGCGCGGCAACCCAAGCCTTTGTGGGTTATGGCGCCATCGCCTGGATGCCTTCATTTTTGATGCGTGCCCATGGCATGACCAGTGGCGAGGTTGGCACTGCCCTGGGACTCATTATCGGTATTGCTGGCGGTATCGGCACCTTGAGCGGCGGCTTTCTGGCTGACAAGCTAGGCAGCAAAAATGTTCGCTGGTATATGTGGATACCTGCCTGTGGATTTCTAGTGGCCGTACCCTTCAGTATCGGCGTATTTACCATCGACAGCCTCTATGTGATCCTCGCCCTGTATACGATACCGGCATTACTCAGCAACCTGTATACGGGCCCAACCTTCGGCATGACGCAGTCTCTGGCACCG
>JABMOJ010000365.1 GCA_013204195.1 SAR86 cluster bacterium | reverse complement strand
CACCGCCTGGCGGGCCTGGTGGAGCTGGTCTAGGCTGGTGAAGGGGGTCTTGTCGGTGAAGTAATCCTTGCCGTGGGCCAAGACCTGCAGGCCCAGGTCGCAGCGTTGGCTCGGTATTGCAGCGGCGGCGACGAGCATGACCTCTGGGTCCTGAAGAATTTGCTCGGGTGATTGAGCAATTTGCACGTGTGGGTGTCTGCGGCGCAGGTACTCGATCTTTTCAGGGTGCGTGTCGTAAACGTATTTCAGCACGCCACCGGCCTGTACCAGGTTGTCGACCATGCCAAAGATATGGCCGTGATCCAGAGCCATCGCAGCAAAGACGAAATCTCCGGGGGCGCAAACCGGTGCTCGAACCCGAGCAATGGGTGCGTAATGCATACCGTCTGTCATAAAACCTCAATCTTGAATTGGGTGCTTAGGCTTAGTGCTTAGGCTTAGAAAGTGTTCGATAAATCCGTGATCTCGGTATTTCCCTGAGGCTTGTTAACCGTTGATTGACGGATTCGGGCCTTAAGGAAATTGGTGTAGCGTCGAGCATTGATGGGTAGCGTCACGGTTTTTCCGTTGAGCGCTGAATAGATCATGGCATTGGCGAGCTCTACTGAATGAACGCCTTCGTTCCCCTTAGCGAGGACCTCGGTGCCGTGCAAAATAGCATCGGCAAAATTCTCCAACACCTCAGCATGCTGGCGCCCGGTGTCAATGATGTCGAATTCAATGCGAGTGCTCTTGGGCTTCTCAAAGGGGCCATTGTCTTTGATTGCCTGGGTCACGGTGATATCATTTTTCAGGAAGGTGATCTTGCCCTCTGCGGTATCGTACACCAGCAGGCCTCGATCAGCGGCAATTTCCAAACGGTTGATACCCGGTGCTTCGCCGGTAGTGGTGGTGAAAACACCAGTGGCGCCGTTAGCGTATTCCAGCCAGCAGGTGATGTCATCTTCCACTTCGATATTGTGATGTTTACCCACCTTACCTTGGGCCCGTAGCGCCGTTGGCATACCAAATAGCCAATGCAGCAGGTCTAGCTGGTGGGGGCATTGATTGAGTAGAACGCCACCGCCTTCGCCGGCCCAGGTCGCGCGCCAACCACCGCTGTCGTAATACCGTTGGCTTCGAAACCAGTCGGTGATGGTCCAGCTAATCCGTCTGACCTGGCCGAGTTCGCCTGAATCTATCAGCTGTTTGATATGTTGGTAATGCTTGTTGGTGCGCTGGTTAAACATAGCAGCAAAGACTTGTTTGTCAGGATGCCGGTGGGCGCGGATGAGCTTCTCGCAGTCGGCTTTGTGTACTGAAATGGGTTTCTCCACAAGGAGATGTAAACCGGCTTGCAGGGTCGCGATACCAATAGTGGTATGGTCATAGTGAGGCGTGGCGACGAGTATAGCGTCGCAGTCCCCGGCATTGATGAGCTCGGTCGATGTGGCGTAGCCTCGACATCCATAGCGGCTGACGATTTTAGCAAGTCTAGCGGAATCAATATCACAGACTGCGGCGAGAACAATGTTGTCGATGGATTCGATGAGCCGGCAATGGCTTGAACCCATATTACCAAGACCGATGATGCCCAGTTTGATGTGCTCAGGGTTAGCGGGTTGTGTCGCAATTGTCACGGTTACATCCTATTCTCTGTCCGTCTGGCTGGGCGGGTTCAGTTTAAGCCGAACTGATTGTGTAGGTAGTCATAGCTGGCTTGTAAGCAATCAAACTCGTCCGCCCCATAGCAGCTGTCTTGCTCGATAAAATAATACTCGATAGGGTGTCGCCGCGCGGCATCGAGAATCGCTTGCCAGTTCATGTTGCCCTGACCCACCGGTGCGAAAATGCGTTGGGACTCCGCGTTGATGGCGAAATCTTTTAGGTGTAGCAGGGGCATCCTGGCGCCGCAGTAGTCTACCCAGACCGCAGGGTCGGCACCGCCGGCTTGTATCCAGTGGGTGTCCAGTTCTGCCTTGAGGAGGTCGGCGCTGCTTGAGTCGTAGAGATGCTGAAGCCAAGCCTTACCATCGAACTGACGGAATTCATGGTGATGATTATGGTAAGAGAAATCGATACCAGCGGCGTTGAGCTTATCAGCGATGGGCTGTAGTTCTTCCAAAAATTGCTTGATGCCCGCCATGGACAAGTAGACCTTAGGTGGAATCATGCCCACTGCTGTGTGCCGGCATTGCCAAAGGTGATGCTCCTCAATGACTCGGTCCAGGTCATGTCGATAGCGATCCCAGGCGACATGGGTGCCACCGATGGTCAGATCATTGTCGGCGCATAAGTTGGCGATGGTCTGAGCATCGATGTCGCCAAACGCGGAAATCTGGATGCTACGATAACCTATGTGGCGCACCCGCTCGAGGGTTGACTTCAAGTCATCCGCTGATTGGGTATATTTTCGCAAGGTAAACATTTGTACGCCAAGTACAGGCTCCATACAGATTCCCACAACATAAATGATAGCCTCGGAGTATACGTGAATCCCGTGCGCTTGGGTGAATCTGTGACGGCGAAGAGAAAAGCGCGGTAAATCTGAACTCGGCGGCAGATATCTGTAATATTCCGGTGCTCGGCCCGTCTGTGGAAGGATGGTGCATCTCGAACCGCGCGGCAGTGACGCCGGGCCGGAAATCAATTAACCGTTATTGATAGTCAATATAGAAGGCGCATAAAGTATGACAAAAGGTCGCGTAGCCCTGTTAGTGTTGATCGCCCTTGTGGTGGCCGGCTTTTTTGCATTTGATCTGGGTCAATACCTGACGCTGGACTATATCAAGTCTCAGCAGGCTCAGTTGGATGGTCTGGTGGCGAGCCAGCCCCTGGTCATCGCGGCGGCCTATTTTTTGATCTACGTGTTGGTGACTGCCGTGTCATTGCCGGGCGCCGCTATCATGACTCTGGCCGCCGGTGCCATGTTTGGTCTCTGGTGGGGATTGTTGCTCGTGTCTTTTGCATCGACCATTGGTGCGACCCTGGCCATGCTGGTGGCGCGGTTTTTCCTGCGTGATCAGGTCAGTCGCCGATTTGAGCGCCAGATCAATGGCATTAACAAGGGCGTTGAGCGGGAAGGTGCCTTTTATCTGTTTACCCTGCGGCTGGTGCCACTGTTTCCGTTCTTTGCCATCAATTTGATTATGGGCCTAACCAAAATATCGGTGCCGGTTTATTTTTTGGTGAGCCAGGTAGGGATGTTGGCGGGGACCCTGGTATTTGTGAATGCCGGTACGCAATTGGCCCAGGTGGAGAGTCTGGCGGGTATTATTTCTCCTGAGCTGTTGCTGTCATTTGCATTGCTAGGTGTCTTCCCACTGTTGGGCAAGAAGCTGGTAGATATTGTCAGGGCACGCCGAGTGCTAGCGCGCTGGGACAAGCCTAAAACCTTTGATCGTGACGTGATCGTTATTGGTGCGGGCTCTGGCGGTCTGGTGGCAGCGTTGATCGTTGCCACGGTGAAGGGCAAGGTGACCCTCATCGAAAAACATAAAATGGGTGGTGATTGCCTGAATACGGGCTGCGTACCGAGCAAGGCGTTGATTCGATCGGCGAAGCTCGCTGCCGACATGGACCGCGGCCCGGCGTTAGGTTTTCGCAAGATGAAACCGGATTTTGATTTCGCGGACGTGATGGATCGGGTTCAGCGCATCATCAAGACTATCGAGCCCCACGACTCTGTGGAGCGCTTCGAGGGCTTAGGGGTCAATGTGGCGATCGGTGAGGCTAAGATCCTGTCGCCCTGGTCTGTCGAGGTCAATGGCCAGGTGCTGACGACCCGCAGCATTATTATCGCCACAGGCGCCGCGCCGTTTGTGCCGCCGATCAAAAATATTGAAGCTGTCGATTATCTGACCTCGGACAACCTCTGGGACATCCGTGAAATGCCAGGCCGAATGATCGTCTTGGGGGGCGGCCCGATAGGCACTGAATTAGCCCAGGCCTTGAATCGACTTGGCAGTCAGGTGACGCAGGTGGAAATGGCGCCGCGGATTATGTCTCGTGAGGATCCAGAGATATCTTTGATGGTCACAGCCAGTCTTGAAGCAGAAGGCGTCGAGGTGCTGGTGAATCATACGGCGCGAGAAGTGCTGGTTGAGAAGGGCGAAAAAGGCGAAAAGGGCGAAAAATATCTGCTGGTATCCACAAGTGATGGTCAGGAAAAACGCGTCGCCTTTGATCAGTTGTTGGTTGCGGTGGGTCGTAAGGCAAATGTGACAGGCTTTGGCCTGGAAGAGCTCGGTGTCGGTATCACCCAGCAGGGCACGATCGAGGTTGATGACTATCTGCGGACCAACTACCTGAATATCTACGCGGTGGGTG
>JABMOJ010000364.1 GCA_013204195.1 SAR86 cluster bacterium | reverse complement strand
GGGTGGCCATTGCCCGCGCGTTCGCCTCCTCGGCAGAGATATTATTTGCCGATGAACCCACGGGCAATCTGGATTCGGCCACTGGCGCGACGATTATTGACCTGATTTTTGCCCTCAACGAGGAGTTTGGCACGACGTTGGTCTTGGTCACCCATGATCTGCGATTGGCCGATCGTTGCGATCGCGTCGTCCAGATTGCTGCCGGTGAATTGGTACTGCCTGGCGCGCCGGTCGCACAACAGGAAGTCGCTAGATGAACCCGATGCTGGCATTGAAATTACTTTGGCGAGACTGGCGTTCCGGTGAGCTGACCCTGCTGCTGGCGTCTCTCATCGTGGCGGTCAGCACCGTGACCACAATTACGCTGTTTGTCGATCGTCTGCAACAGGCCCTGGTGCGAGAGTCGGCGAGCTTCCTGGCGGCAGATCTCGTGATATCCAGCAGTGCGCCGATTTCGCCGCTGATTTTGATGCGGGCCGAGCAGAGTGGTCTGCAGCGAGCCGAGACCCTGGATTTTCTGTCCATGGTGTTTGCGGCTGACCGAGCCCAGTTCGCGTCGGTCAAGGCGGTCAATCCGACCTATCCATTGCGGGGCAAGCTGATCGTCGCCGACCAGCCTTTTGTTCGAGGCCGAGTCGCGACCCAGGGTCCTGCGCCGGGTGAGGTCTGGCTGGAGAGTCGACTGTTACCCGCGTTGGGTTTAGCGCCGGGTGATCAACTCGAGGTGGGCATTGCCAATCTTAACGTCAGTCAAGTCTTGATCAAGGAACCGGACCGTGGCGGAGGCTTCAACAGCGCCGGACCGCGAGTGTTGATGAACATGCAGGATGTGGCCTCCACCGCCGTCGTTCAACCCGGCAGCCGCCTCACGTATCGCTACCTGTTTGCCGGCGAGCGTGAGGCGCTGGCAGAATTTTCAACCTGGGTAAAACCGCAGTTGGGCGAAGATGCTCGACTATTTGGCGTCAAGGATGGTACCGAGCAAATCGGTAACGCCTTGCAACGAGGTGAGCGATTTTTGCTCCTGGGTGGTTTGCTAGGTGTGTTATTGGCGGGCGTCGCGATCGCCTTGGCGGCGCAGCGTTACTCATTACGTCATTACGATCACGTCGCCATCATGAAGACTCTGGGAGCCAGCCCATCAAGCATCGACAGCCTGTTCCTGATGATTTTCCTGGTGGTGGGCCTGTGCTCCACACTGTTGG
Source organism: SAR86 cluster bacterium (assembly GCA_013204195.1). Taxonomy (GTDB): domain Bacteria; phylum Pseudomonadota; class Gammaproteobacteria; order Pseudomonadales; family Azotimanducaceae; genus UBA4582. Next base: position 6,506 of record JABMOJ010000364.1, on the reverse strand, counting down.
GCAGCGTCGTTGGTTATCTTGCCCAAACCGGCATCGCCAGTATCCTGGCGCCCTTTATACCCATCGAATTGCCAAACCCAGGCTGGCGGCCGATCTGGCTGGGGATGGTGACGGGGTTCGTCTGCTTACTCAGTTTTGCCCTGCCGCCGTTGTTGAAACTGCGTTCTACAGAGCCCGCGCGAGTCATTCGTCGGGATCTCGTCCCTGCGACCCTGAACAATCGCTTGAGCTATGTCGCGGCATTGCTCGGCACCATCGGTTTGATGTGGTGGTATAGCCAAGACCTGTGGCTGACGGCCATGATCTTTTCTGGTGGTGTCGTGGCCGTTCTGGTGTTGAGTGTGCTGGCCTATGGCCTGCTGCGCTCAGGCCGAGTCTTGGGGATGCAGGCCGGTAGTGCCTGGCGCCTGGCGCTGGCGGGCATGCAGCGTCGAGGTCAGGAGAATACGCTACAGATCTTGGTGTTCGGCTTGGCCATTATGCTCTTGCTGATTCTGTTTCTGGTGCGCACCGCCTTGATCGATGAATGGCGGGCGCAGATACCCGCGGACGCACCGAATCACTTCGCCCTCAATATTTCGCCTCAAGATGTTGAGCCCATCAGAAATCTGCTGGTGGCCAATGACATCGTTGCCCAGCCGCTGTACCCCATGATTCGAGGCCGTATCAGCCTGGTCAATGGTATCCCCGCAAAGCAATATGACACGGACCGAGAGAGCCGGCAGCAAGAGCCGTCTAGGGATCGTGGACCGAATACCACCTCTGGTCGCAACCTGACCTGGGCCGCCGACTTGCCTGACGATAACGAGATAGTGGCGGGCACCTGGTGGTCGACAAACTATACTGGCGAACCTCTGGTATCCCTTGAGCAAGACCTGGCCGTCGCGAACGATCTGAATGTCGGCGACACGCTGGTGTTTAATATTCAGGGTCGACCTCTGCCGACCCGGGTCGCCAGCATTCGCACCGTTGCCTGGGACAATTTACAGCCAAATTTCTATATCATCTTCTCACCCGGTGCGTTGGCTGATTTTCCTTCGACGTTCATGACCAGTTTTCATTTGGGTGCTCAGCAGAAGTTATTTTTGAACACCCTGATTCGGGCTTATCCCACTATGACGGTCATCGAGGTGGACGCTATTATCGAACAGATCCAGCTGATTATCAGTCAGGTGACACTGGCCATCGAGTTAGTGCTGGCACTGATTATGGTGGCCGGTGGCATGGTGCTGCTGGCCAGTATTCAGGCCAGTATGGACGAGCGCTTCAAGCAACACGCGATATTGCGGACGCTGGGCGCCAGTCAGCGGCTGGTGATGGGGAGTCTCGTGATCGAGTTCTGCATGTTAGGGTTGTTCGCAGGTGTCTTGGCCACTGTCGGGGCCGAGGTGACGGTCTTTGCTCTGGAAACCCAGGTGTTCGAGCTAGAATACCAGCTCAACCCGTTGCTCTGGTTGCTGGGTCCCGCCGTGGGAGTGGTATTGATTGGTAGCATTGGCACCCTGGCGACCCGCAAGGTGGTTAAAATTTCACCAACGATTGTTTTGCGAGAGTTAACTTAATCTTCCGCATACCAGCTGCCGTCCGGATGGCGCAGGATCCAGAGTTGCGAGAACCAGTAAAAGCGACTCGATCCAGGTACCGGTAGGGTGCAGTTGTAACGTGATCGACCGACGTTTAGCGGAGTCTCTGATTGAGCTTGGTAGTGTTGCGGCCCCAATTGGGTCAGCTTCGTCGGTCCATTCGGTCCGTAACAGACGAGTTTTTCGAGGGGCAGGTTGGAATCGCTGAATTGCAAGTCCAGAATCGGTCGGTTCTCTGCCGGGTGAAGCAGAGGATCGCGGCCGTTGGCGATTAACGGTAAAGGCCAGGTGTTGAGCTTGAGCCGCAGGCCTTCCATATCACTGTAGATTCCCGATAACGGATAACGAGGTAAGGCGCTTAGGTCGTCATGTTGACCTGCCGCGCCGCTTTGTTGACCGACGCCGACGTAGCCCAGTTCGGTGGCTATTTTTGCCACCGTTTTGTCGTATTCGCCATAGGGGTAAGCCAATAGTTTCGGTGTGGGTCCGAGATGCTCGGTTAATAGCTGCTGGGCTCGGTTGATCTGATAGCCGATTCGAGCTTCCCAGTCGGCCCTCGTCTCGCCGCTGAGACGCCGCAGCAGATGAGGGTGTGAGTGAGTGTGATTGAGAATGCTGGCGCCAGCCTGGCGCATTTCGCGCAACTGTGACCATGACAGATATTGCGAGTCGTTGGCTATTTTACGGTCTGCCAAGTCGTCAGTAGTGCCGCCGTCGACGATGACATCGCCACTGAAGTTCGAGTCGTCGCCTTGTTGGCGAATGTAAGCGGTTGAGACAAAGATGCTGAACGGCCAGCCGTGGGCCTTCAGGATGGGAAACCCATGCTGGTAAATACTTGGATAAGCATCATCAAAGGTGATACTGACCACGTTCTCAGGTAGCGGCTGACCTGAAATCAGAGCGGCCACTAGGCGCTCCAGTGCCCACACCGGGTAGCCTTGCTGGGCAATATAGTCCATATGGCGTTTAAATTGGGCTGGCTCGATGCTCGTAACCGCCGGGGTTAAGGTACCGATATGATGATACTGCAGGATTACCCCGCCAGGCTGGCTCGCTAGTGCAGACTGATTGAAGCTGACAATCAAGAGTAGCAGCACAATCGGTAACCGAATTTTAATCATCATGCTCAGGGCTCATAAGGCTTCAGTTGAGTGGTGATGAGAGACTCGTGACTGGCGAGCCTCGCTTATTAGTGTAAAATTGCCGGGTCGGTCTTGGCCACCATGAAAGTATAGATATGAACCAGAAAACGATTTACGACAAGAATAAACTGCATAAACGCCTGCGGCGTGACACAGGTCGAGCGATCGAAGACTTTAACATGATCGAGGAGGGCGACAAGATCATGGTCTGCATCTCGGGTGGTAAGGACTCCTTGACGATGCTTGATATATTGATGAGCCTGCAGCGCCATGCGCCGATCAATTTTGAGTTGGTGGCGGTCAATCTTGACCAAAAACAGCCAGACTTTCCCGAACATGTGCTGCCAGAATACTTCACTTCGTTGGGCGTCGATTACAAGATACTCGAAGAAGACACCTATTCCCTGGTCAAGGAGATGGTCCCAGCGGGCAAAACCTATTGTGGTTGGTGCTCGCGCTTTCGACGCGGCATTCTGTATAAGTATGCCAAGCAAAACGGTTTTACCAAAATCGCCCTGGGGCATCATCGTGACGACATGCTCGGCACCTTGTTCCTCAATTTGTTTTACGGCGGCAAGATGAAAACCATGCCGGCCAAGCTGCTGAGCGATGACAAAGAAAATATCGTGATTCGCCCGCTGGCTTACTGTAAAGAAAAAGACATCGAGCGCTATGCCATGCTGGCGAAGATGCCGATCATTCCCTGTAATTTGTGTGGCTCCCAGGACAATCTGCAGCGTCAGGTCATCAAGGAGATGTTGCAGGGTTGGGAGAAACAACATCCTGGTCGACTCGATTCTATCTTCCGCGGTATGTCTGATATCGTCCCGTCGCATATGCTGGACGCCAAGCTGTTTGACTTCCAATCCCTGGCGCAAAAGCCCGCTGACCCAGTCCAGTACGTCAATGTGATGAATCTATAGCGACCAAACGGTAGCGCTGGCTGGCTTGATTGAAGTTTGTCAGCGCGAACCTAAAGGCCTGCAGGCCGGCGTGCATGTCACCGTTACACTGTAGCTGCTGCTCGATGTGCTGAGCACAGGTCATCAGCTGACGGGCGCCAAAACTGCCAGCGACACCCTTAATGTTATGCGCCAGACGTTCGGCTAAGACACCGTCGTTGGCTCTGATCAGGGCCAGCAATTGTTGGTCAGCATCGGCGTAGAGCCGCTCGAACTCCGCTAACATCCGGTTCAGCAGGGCCTGATCGCCATTATGGTGCTGCAGTGCGACAGCAAAATCGATGTTACGCACGGTCTGGACCTGCGCCACCGTGTCTGCAGGCGCCCTATGAATGTCAGCTGTTGAGCCCGCTGGCCGAGGTTGCCCTATCAGTTTTGAGATCAGGGTGAGTAGATAGTCAAAATTGATTGGTTTAACCGCATAATGGTCGAAGCCTTCGGCGAGGGCCTGATCGGCCTCATCCTTCCCGTCTTCTAGTGTGCCTGCTGATAAGGCGATAACCTGCATGTCCCTGTATCGGTGGTCGGCGCGTAAGGCCTTGATCGTTTCGTGGCCATTCATGACAGGCATTTGTAGGTCCATCAGAATCACGTCGAATGCGCCATGCGCTAGCTGTTCCAGTGCGGCGCGGCCATGATCGGCAACCGTGACAATGAGTCCCAGCGACGACAATATTTCCTGAGTTAGTATCTGGTTGAATTTGCTGTCTTCGATCAGCAGGACCCTTGTGCCTGCCAATTGGCCCCATCGGTGTTCGATGTCGCCTTGCTGATGTCTGCCTGATCCAGAGCCTAAAAACTCGAAAGTCTGAGGTCGATCTGACGTGCTGGTGCTGCAGTCAGTGTCGGTTATAGGCAAGCGCAGACGAGTCTGCGAATCAAATGCTGTCTCAGCTTTGGCTGTCACGACCAGGTCGGCGGGTTCGTTGAATTGGACGACACTATTGATCAAGGCCGTCATTATCTGCGCGATGATAACGGTATCGCCTACGTCGTGTCGGCTATCCGGTGTGCTGAGTAACCGCAGCGCTAAGCCCTGCGGATCGGTGTTGAGTGAAAACAGCGCGTCCAGATCCTCGGTGATGCCTGGCGCGTTAAAGGTCGGTTGATCAATGACGCTCTTGCCGGCTTCGATCCGAAATAGAGCCAGCCTGGCGCTAACTGCGGGACTTAGGTGCGGCAACGAGGGTGCAATGGGCAGTGGCTGATGCGCCTGTCGAAATGCTGCCAGTCGAATCATTGATTTTGACTCGGGCTTTAGCCGATAGATACTGACCCGGGTACCATCCTTGCTGCGCGCGGAACGGTAACCCAGGGTTTCGAGATTGCGTTGCAGCAAGCTTAAGTTATGCGATTTGAGACGTGATATCACGGCTATAGCCTAGGATACTGTCGGCGAAAACAGATAGCCCTTGCCATGAATGGTGCTAATAAAGGTTTGGTCGGGGCTGTGCTGGCGAAATTTGCGCCGTACCTGACCGACCAGGACATCGATATAACGATCGTCGGGATACCATTCTCGGTTGCGAATTTTATTCATCAACTCGTCGCGGGTCAAAGCCTCGCCTGCCTGATCAATGAGGGCCAGCAATAAATTAAACTCGCCGGCCGACAGGGTCAGTCGGTGGTTATTCGGCGCCTTGAGTTCACGTTTGTTTAAGTTCAGAGACCAGTCGGAAAAGTGTCGGCTGACACCTTTGGATTTTAGCCGTGCCTGAATTCTGACTCGGCGCAGAAGTGCTTTAACCCGGGAAAGTAATTCGCGAGCGTCAAAGGGCTTGGATACATAATCATCAGCGCCACTTTCTAAGCCGATGATCCGGTCAATTTGCTCGCCCTTACTGGTCACGAGAATAATCCCCACGTCGCTCTGACCGCGTAATTCTCGCGTGACCGTGAGGCCGTCTCTGCCCGGCAAATTGATATCCAGCAGACAGATGTCCACTTGGTGAGTAATGATTAGTTGTTCGATACCCTCGGCATCGGCGCGGGCGAAGACCCGATAGCCTTCGTGCTCGAAGTGAGCCGCCAGTTGCGCACGGGTGATGGGTTCATCTTCGATCACAAGCAGGCCGGGGATTTGTTCTACCATACGTTACACCTCTTAGTTGAGGGCCCCAATGACGACGATGCGTCTGCAGCCGGCCTCTTTGGTTTACAGCATGGCCGATAGCGGCATTCAAACCGATATCGGAAAAATGGTGCATCAACAGCGAATCACGCATACTAGCGCGGTACAGATTCGGCGAGCTCGCCGCTTCCCCGATTTCCACCACTTGGATCAAACGTTCATGCAGCAACTGACCATAGCCTGGCAAGACTTGTCTGACGACGCCCTGCAAGGCGTGATCGAAGACTATGTCACCCGTGAGGGAACGGATTATGGCGACCAGCCTGTGAGCCTGACGCGCAAAGTCGCGCAGGTTCGGGCTCAGTTGCAGTCCGGCCATGTAGTGATCGTCTTTGACGGCGATTCGGCCACCTGTTCCATCGTCTCCCGCGAGCAATTACGCGCGGCCCAAGATCTGCAAAACACTATGGATACCGAGTAACTAACGGTTATATGCCGTTCGTCCTAACGATCCGACCGAACACACTATACTTACATTGATGTTACATAACAATTGCCGCTAAGCCCTATAATAGCGCCAGTTAAGCAAGGTTGTGGGCATTTTCAGGTTTGGTCGGTTGCTGCTCACCTCAGTATTATTCTCTTGTTGTGGCTGTAAATGTCTATATTTATTGATGTTATAGCTTGTGACGATAGCTTTGAGTGGCTAGTATTATATGCCATTTACTGTTCAGGTACCTACGGG
>JABMOJ010000363.1 GCA_013204195.1 SAR86 cluster bacterium | reverse complement strand
GCGCCGGCGGCAGCGCCCCCCATTAGACCAAGACCACCCAGCAAGACCTTACGTCGAGCCACGGATGACCCTGACCCTCCATTGTCGAGCAACTGCCCAGATTTCTGCTTGTCATGCGTCACAAATCATCCCCCGATTTTGTTAACTGCTACAGGAAATTGTACGTTAACATATTAAGAATTGCTTATATACAAATTGAAGACATGCGATTTAAAGGTGTAAATCATGGATTTAGTCAAGATGCAGGACGCTGCCAAAAAGGCCAGCGAGGTCATGAAATTGCTGGGTCACAGCGATCGGCTTATGATTCTCTGCGAACTCAAAGCCGGCGAACAGTCCGTTGGTCAGCTCACGGAAAAAATCGGCATCAGTCAATCTCTGGTGTCTCAGCATCTGGCAAGAATGCGTTATGAGGATGTGGTAGAAACTCGGCGCGAAGCGCAGGCAGTATTTTATTCTTTAAAAGATGGACCGGCGGCGATACTCATCGACACTATGTACAACATTTTCTGCAAAGATCTCTAAAAGATCTCTATCTAAAGGATAGGCGCTGAACAGACATCAAAAATCAAAATCTAGATTTCTGCCATGCATTTGTATCTATTTATATAGCGATAAGCTAATTTAATGACAAATTTGGGGTTAAAAAAGGGGAAATCATGAACTTAAAAACAAAAATATCCATGGTGTTAGCAGTATCTGCCTTGTTCACACTACAAACAGCCTCGGCAACTAATGGCTACTTCACCCATGGTTTGGGTGTCAAAAACAAGGGAATGGCTGGCGCAGGCACCGCTGCGCCGGCAGAAACTATTTCTGCAGCAAGCAATCCCGCCGCAGCAGTGATGGTCGATGAAGACTGGGAAGTCGGTTTGAGTCTCTTTTCACCACGTCGCAGCTATAAGAGTGGCGCAAGTCAGGCCAACGGTAATGGCGGCGCCTTTACTATCGGCCCCAACGACATCGACAGCGGCCGTGAGTACTTCCCCATTCCTTATGTGGGCAAGGCCTGGCGACTAGATGACAATTCTGCCATGGCGGTCAACTTTTACGGTCGCGGCGGCATGAGCACCGAATGGGGCGGCGGTACTGCTTCCCTTGACCCCGATGGTCCAGGTGCGGCGCCCGTCATGACACTACCGGGCACCTATGGTGCGGGTAATGCTGGCGTCAACTTGTCACAGGCTTTTCTGGATGTAACCTACGCCATCAATAACGGCCCCTTGAACGTTGGTATTACCGGGGTTCTGGCCATGCAGGCATTCAAGCTTAAGGGTATTGGGACCTTCGCGGGCTACACCAAAAGCTTCGCTGCCAGTGGCGGCACGGCATTACCCACCAACCTTACCGACAGCGGCACAGACTTTTCCTACGGCTGGGGCGTGAAAATCGGCGCAATCTACGCGGTTAATGACCAGTTGAATGTCGGCGCTGCGTATCAGTCGAAGACATCAATGAGTGATCTTGATAAGTATGCCGACTTGTTTGCCGACGGCGGCAACTTCGATATTCCTGCCAGCCTCAGATTGAGCGCTAGCTTGACCGCGTCACCACAGTTAAGCCTGCACTTTGACTACGAGCGCATCATGTTCAGCGACATCGATTCTGTGGGCAATGGGATTGCGAACCTGTTCTCATGCCCAACGGTCAACCCCGCTTCGGCCGATCTTGAGAGTTGCCTTGGCGGCAGTAACGGTCCGGGTTTTGGCTGGGACGATGTTGACACCTATAAATTTGGCGTGGAATACACTGTCTCTAGTGATTTGATTCTGCGCGCTGGTTATAGCTTTAACCAGCAGCCTATCGGCACTGACCAGGTGTTGTTCAATATCTTGGCTCCGGCTGTGGTTGAGCAACACATCACTATCGGTGCGACTCGCACATTATCCAATGCGAACGAACTCAGCTTCTCTTTAATGTATGCCCCGAGCAAGACTGTTTCAGGCACCAATACGTTTGATCCGACCCAGCAGCTGGAAATCGAGATGCATCAGTTTGAACTGGAGATTGGCTACAGCTTCTGAGCTCAGCCTCGCGACAACAATGTCTTGAGTCAGTGATGCCCTAAGACAGCGAACCACCTTACCGACGCAGGTAAGATTCCAAGAGCCTGGTCCGGAAGTTAACATCGGACCAGGCTTTTGCGTTTCTGACGAAGTGATCGGTCGATTACGGCACCTCGACGGCAAAATACGCCAGTACTAATCACCGGTGTTTCATGGTATTATCCGCCCCGCTTGGGTGCCTGACCGGTTTGTTCCCATAGCAATTAGCGTTGCGACGCCTGGTTTCACCCGGCCCTAGCACGCTGGCCTTATCGATATTCTTCCAAGAATTCTCATACATAAGCCCAGACCGGCTTCCAGCAGTCAAAGACTGTATGGAGGGCAATACTGGAGTCATCACAGATGTCCTTAGAAACTCTCGGCCTTTCGGCCGAATTGCTGCGCGCTGTGCGCGAGCAAGGCTATACTGAAGCTACACCGATTCAAGCCAAGGCGATCCCCATCGTTCTGGCGGGCGAAGACGTCATGGCCGGCGCCCAAACTGGCACGGGAAAAACAGCTGCCTTTGCACTGCCTTTACTCCAACGCCTAATGGAAAACCCAACACCCAATGCGCCAAGCACCTGCCAATGACTGCCGCTGTGGTCTTCGGTGGCGTTAATATCAATCCGCAGATCAGCCAATTACGCCGCGGCGTCGATATCCTGATCGCCACCCCGGGTCGGCTGCTGGACCATGCCGGACAAAAGACCTTGGATCTGTCGAAGGTGGAAATTCTGGTTCTTGACGAAGCAGACAGAATGCTAGACATGGGCTTTATTCATGATATTCGCAAGGTCATGGCGTTGTTGCCAGAAAAGAGCAAGCGTCAAAATTTACTCTTCTCCGCAACGTTCTCTGGCGACATCAAGAAACTTGCCGGAGGATTATTGAATTCACCAAAAATGGTGGAAGTCGCGAGCCAGAATGCCACTGCAGACAAGATCAAGCAGACCATTCACCCCGTCGACAAGATCCGTAAACGCGAGCTGTTAAGCCTGCTGATTCGCAGCAATAACTGGGAACAGGTACTGGTCTTTACCCGCACAAAACATGGCGCCAATCGTTTGGCGCAACAACTCGAACTGGATGGCCTGAACACCGCGGCGATACATGGCAATAAGAGTCAGGGAGCAAGAACCAAAGCTCTGAGCGGCTTTAAAAATGGTGACGTGAGCATTCTAATTGCCACTGATATCGCAGCCCGCGGCTTGGATATCGATCAATTACCCCACGTCGTGAACTACGAACTACCCAATGTGCCAGAAGACTATGTTCACCGAATCGGTCGCACCGGCCGTGCGGGCCGCGAAGGCGAGGCCATCTCACTGGTCAGCCCGGACGAAGAAAAGCTGATGCGCGATATCGAACGGCTGCTCGGCACCAAGTTACCCAGAATTGTCCCGGAAGGCTTTAAGGCCAGCGGTATCGCGCCTCCACCAGAGCCTGAGCACAGACCACGCAATGCCGGCGGTCGAGGCGGCAGTCAAGGTCGAAGTGGCAGCCAAGGTCGAAGCAGCAGCCAAGGTCGAAGCAGTGGCCAAGGCCAAAGTAGCAACCAGGCTCGCAGCAGCGGCCAAGGCCAAAGTAGCAACCAGGCTCGCAGCAGCGGCCAAGG
>JABMOJ010000362.1 GCA_013204195.1 SAR86 cluster bacterium | reverse complement strand
GTCTCCGACCCAGTCATTGGCCGAAATTCGAACTGAAATTGGTTTTTCTGCGGGCCAGACAGCGCGCATCGCCCGGAACACTTCCAGCGGATAACGCAGGCGATTTTCAAGGCTGCCACCGTAACCGTCATCTCGAAGATTTGTACCAGTGGCAAGAAACTGCGCTGGCAAATAGCCCGAAGTGCAATGCAGCTCAACACCATCAAACCCGGCGGCATAGGCATTTTTTGTCGCCTGTCGGTATTCCTCGATAATGCCATCGATCTCCTCTGTAAGCAGGGCGCGCGGCGGGCTCATCTCAACCATACCTTGCGTTGTAAAGATCTTTTCTCGGCAGAGTATAGCCGACGGCGCCACCGCTTCTGTACCCGGCGCCTTGTTCAAGGGACTACCAACTCGGCCACAGTGCATCAGCTGGCAGACGATTTTACCGCCTTCGGCATGTACCGCATCAGTGACTTGACGCCAGGCATCCACCTGGGCCGGGTTATAGATCCCCGGTGTTCGACAATAGCCCTTGCCGTTGGGGCTAGGATGAACCCCTTCAGTAATGATCAGGCCGGCGCTGGCGCGCTGCCGGTAATAGTCCACATGTAGCGCCGACACTAGATCGTCATCGCCGGCTCGACTACGAGTCATGGGTGCCATGATCACGCGATTTTGGAGTGCGATGTTGCCTAGGGTTAAGGGCGTTAAAAGCTGGGTCAATGTCGACATAGTTTTATCCAAAGCTGGTGTGGTGGCGATTGCAATGATGAGGCTCGAGATAACCTCTAGCGTATACGAATTTTCGGCATAGCGGCGCTGCCACGCATGGTCGTCAAAAACGCCTCAAGAGGCGCCGGCGCGGCTACCTGCGGGGCATCAGCCGAAGGCAACTGGGCCCAAAACGCCTCCCATGAAGGCCACAAATCGTGATATGCGCCGGCATAGGGCTCACGGTCGGGCCAACGCATCTTATTGTCACCCACCGGCGGCTTGTTCAAGTCGGTGGCGTACCAATAGCAAGGTAGGCGCCGCCGAAAGTACCAGACTCCATCGATGCGCTCGTAGTCGTCCCAGTAAATCATTTGCATAATGATCCATTCACTGGAGCCATCGGCACGGGGAGTCTCGTGTTCATTTTTAGATTAAACCACGCCATGAGCATGGTCGGGGGCGCTGAACTCAATGATGTGATTACCAATATGGTGTGACGTGCCAGTGAACTGTTGGCGCAGCGTGTCATCCAGCCAATGCTTGAGGTGCACTCGACCGACCAATTCGCGGCTGACCCGAATGTCAGCGGCAAACAGATTCACATGGGCGTCGAGATCACGCATATCTAACGACAAGGAATACTTCGCTGGTAGTTGACGTATGGCATCCAGAGATTCAAGCCGGTCGATTCTTGCTAATAGTTGATCCATATTTTACTTACCTAGTCATTCGTTACAGTTACCAACAGTACTATTAGCTTGCCGTGGGCTGGCGAGCGGCGGCGGCGATGCCTGCCATTCGGCCACTGAAGGTGGCGTCGCCAACGGACAGACCCGAGGCGTATCCATCACCACGGCGAGGCACACCGCAGGCTGTGCGGCCGGCAGCATAAAGCCCAGCGATCACCTCGCCCGCGGGCGTTAACGCCTCGCCGGCCGGGGTTGTATCGAGACCACCCAGGGTAAAATAAGGAAAAAAAGCGCCACGCCCTGGCGTGCAATCGAGGGCGACGTAGGGCCCGACGATAGGCTTCAGCCAAGCCTTGGCCTTATGAAACAAAGGATCAACAGCGGCGGCAGCATGATGATTGTAATAGTCCAAGTTGTGCTGCAACTGGCCCTCGGGTAATGCTAACTCGGTTTCTAGTTCAACGATTGAATCAGCCACTGCAGCCACACTGGCGCCTAAATAGGCGCTGGTTTCATAATCGCCATAGTCCTCGTAACCCAGTATCAAAAAAATGCGTCCACCGGCCTGTTGCAGCACGTGGGCGCCGACCCGCCCGTGGTAACAATCTTCATTAATAAAGCGCTGACCCTGAGCGTTCACTAAGATGCCATAGGTGAGCGAGGCTGGCGGATAAAATGGCAGACTGACAAAGCCTTCATGCATATTGATCGCCGCCGCACCCACACCTAGCCCCATCAGGATGCCAGAGCCCGTATCGCCAGGATTGCCAATCGGTGTGTTGCTGCGCTGCAAGCCCGGCGCGTACTTTTTCACCATGGCACTGTTCATCACAAAACCGCCGTTACAGAGCACAACACCGCGATGAACTTCGACCGCGACCTCTTGCATGTCAATGCGTACAATCAGACCACAAACGGGATTTCCAGGCTGCCCATCATCAACCACCAGGGTCAAAACCCGACTGTTGTATTCGACAGCGATACCGCGCGCAGCAACATTAGCCGCCATGATTTTCATCAATAAGGGCCCACCATTGTCACCACTAATCTGCAGGTTATGTCCCCTTGGGCAAGGCGCTGCTAGTTCGACATAGGGGTGGGCTTGCTCACTACCGGTAAATAGCAAACAATCGTCGGTCAGCGTCATGATGGCGCGCTGCGGGTATTGGGTATCCTTGAAGACGACGCCCCGCGCCACCAACCAATCGAAGTGCGCAACACTGCCCGCCACATAGGCGTTGATTTTCGCTAAATCAGCCTGATCGCCGGCGCTGGCAACAAGATAATCAACCATGGCCCGATTGCTGTCTTGCCAGCCACAAGCTTGCTGTACTCGTGTGCCGCCGTCACCGCCCATATAAATTTCGGCAGAAGACAATGCCGTTGAGCCCCCGGCGGCGGAAGCCAGCTCAAATATCATTACCTGCGCACCGGCGTCGCTGGCTTCGATGGCGGCACAAGCACCCGCGCCACCAAATCCCACCACCGCCACATCCACGCACCGATCCCAGTGCGTGATCTCACTGCGCTTGCGGGCTTGGGTTGGGCGGCTGTGTAAATCACTCATGAGGTTCTTGCGCTATCCTGTGAGTCCATTGTGGTTTTTATGCGACTCAGCCTAGCAATAAAACATTTATAAAGAAATGTTTTATTATCGAGCAGGAACCGATGCAACAAGTCAGGGCGAGTTGCTGCTGAAAGCATTTGACTCATTCGACGTTTGGCTCTACTGTTTAAAACATTGCATTACAAATGTTTTATAGCGAAGGCTTCCCACCATGAAATTCACCTATCACCACAGCATGTGCCCGCCCGAGCAGTATGCGCCGCTGGCCATCGAAGCCGAGCGTCTAGGCTTTGACACGATTACGATGCCGGAGAGTATCTGCTATCCAAAGCACGCGACCTCTCAATACCCTTACAACGAAGATGGTGGCCGCGACTTTCTTGACAATGAGCCGTTTATTGACCCGTTTATACTTACCGCGCATATGGCCGCAGTGACTCAGCAGATTCGATTTAGCACATCAATTATCAAACTTGCTATTCGGCAACCCGTGCTGGTGGCCAAATCACTGGCGAGCCTGGCCGTCATCACCAACAATCGTTTTGCCTGCGGTGTCGGCATCAGCCCCTGGAAGGAAGACTTTGAGGTGGCGCAAATTCCCTGGGAGAAGCGTGGTCAACGTCTGGATGAGACCATTGATATTGTTCGCGGTCTGATGAGTGGCGAATATTTTGGTTACCAAGGTGACATCTTCGACATTCCAGAAATCAAACTCTGCCCCGTGCCCACCGCGCCTCTGCCGATTCTGGTCGGCGGCCATGCCGACGCAGCCCTTAAACGCGCTGCCCGACGCGGTGATGGTTGGATCGCTGCCGGCGCGAGCCTTGAGGAACTGAGCCGCATGATCAAACGAGTGCATGAGCTACGCCGTGACTATGGCCGCGACCACTTGCCCTTTGAAATTCATACCAGCTCGGACCAGGCTTATTCATCTGATGGCGTCAAACGCCTTGAAGAAATCGGTGTTACCGAGGTCACTGTGGCCTTCCGTAATATTTATGCCGGCGAACCGGACACTCAGTCCGTCGCGGAAAAAATCGCAACACTGAATTGGTATGCAAAAAATGTGATGGCGAAGTCGCGCCTATAAACCGTCTTTAGTTAATGGGCTTAACTGTGATCCTAGAGGTTTCATTGCGAGGCTGAATTTCTTCGAACAAACGCCGATAGCCTGAGTAGGAAATTTTCCAGCCATCGGCTGTCAGCAAATATTGGTCGTCATACAGGGCTGTGCCACTCAGCGTGGTATTGTCATCCAAATTGTAAAACACATCCTGCAGATACCAAATACCGGTGGCGTGATCGCCATCGACGCTTATCTCGGGATGGTGACCGTGATGCATGCCAAACTTAGTCGGGGTAATCGAGCGCACATAGAACTTGTGTAGCGCCGGCCACCCCTCGAGATTGAACTCATAGTCGCCACCCTTAAAATGAGCTTTAGCATCCTCGGTAAATACTGTTTGCAAACCTGCAAAATCACCCGTATCCAAGAATCGAAAATAGCGGGCCTTAAGTTGCTTTATCAACTCGATGGCTTGTAGGTCGATCATCGCTTAACCTCGTTTCTAGTCTACATAATGGTTGATATGTTTCGCCGCCTGATAAGCCATGGTCATGGCGGGCCCTAGCGTAGCACCTGGTCCTGGATAGGTTGAGAGAATGGCTGCCGAACAATTACCGATGGCAAACAGGCCCTCGATAACAGTACCATCTTCCTTTAACACTTGGGCATTAACATCAGTTGCCAACCCGCCCTGGGTGCCGAAATCACCAGCCTCTACCCGCATGGCATAGAATGGCGCCTCATCGATTTTGGCTAGGCACGGATTAGGCTTAATTTCAGGGTCAGCATAGTAACGATCGTATTCTGAGTCTCCACGCTGAAAATCCTCGTCTTTACCGGTCTCGGCATAGCGGTTCATCTTGTCGATGGTCTCTTGCAGGCCATGCGGGTCAATACCCATCTGCTCGGCCAAACCGGCAAGGGTCTGAGCCTTACCCACAAAGCCAGTATCGAACCATTTTTTGGCGATGGTCCAGTCGGGTTTGATCGATGCTGTCATCAATGGGCCCGCAATGTAGTTGCGCCGAAACCGTGAATCGAAAATATGATACGAAGGCGCACAGGAGTTAGTGTCACTGTGCGCTTCAAATAGACGCTTCTGAAAGGCCATGTAATTTTGCGACTCATTGGCAAAACGTTGGCCCTGTTTGTTCACAACACATGAACCGGGGAAAGACTTCTCCATAATCGCTAATCGCGGCGCCTCTTCATCGGGCACACACAAGGTAGAGGACCACCAGGCATTCGCCATCAGACGAGTGGCGGCACCAAGCTTGAGACCCGCCTGAAGTGCATCACCGGTATTACTTGGCACACCCGCACTCCACGCCGTGTCAGTAGGACTGGGTAAATATTTTTCGCGCAATTGCTGATTGTGCTCGAAGCCACCGGCAGCCAAAATCACGCCCTTGCGGGCACCGATACGCAGCAGCTGGCCATCACGCTCAACGATTACGCCTACCACGCGGCCCTCCTCAACTACCAACTCGCGCATAGCGCTGTTAGTCCAGACCGGAATTCCACGCTCCCTAACAGACCAAAAAAGCCGCGCAACCCCCGCACTGCCGCAGCAAAGACGACGGGATATACGGGTTTTAAGCCGCCAAGGAATATCTAACAGGTATTCGGTAATCATGCCCGTCACCAGCTTGACCCAGCCAGGTAACTGCAATATCAACAACTGGGCCTCTACCTGGGTAAAGTGAATTACGCCAAATAGCCGCATCATATGATGTGTGTAGGTCAATCGCTGATAGTCGGCGCCGAGCACCGAGGCTTTCACCGGCGCCGGTTCCAAAGACCGATGCCCGGATTTGGCACCCGGTAAATTTGAGTAATAGTCTGGATAGTGAGCCAATGACTCATAGCGCACTTGCGAACGATCATGCAGAAACTTTAGCATTTTCGGGCCATTGACCAGATAGGACTCTACCAATTCGGCAGGAATATCCTCACCTTCGAGAGTATGACGCAGGTATTCTCGCGCCTCATCTAGGGAATCTTCAGCGCCGCTCGCCTCAGCGTAGTGGTTACAAGGAATCCAGATACCGCCGCCTGAAGTCGCGCTTGTGCCTCCGACTTTTGCCGCTTTTTCGATAACCAGCACGTCCTTACTGCCCATCTCGTAATTAGTCAGGGCCGCAGTGAGGCCACCATTGCCTGAGCCGACAACCAATATGTCAACGGTCTGGTCCCAGTGTGCATCTGTTTGATCTGACATAACCTACTTCCTTTTGAGAGTAACCAACTTCGACGGGCGGCACACCCACCGCAATCACATACCGATGTTCCGATTGACAAGCGGCTAAGGCAAAATTAATCTATCACATAAAACATTTTTACCGAAATGTTTATTGCGGGGCCCAGCATCCCCTATCCCATCGCAGTTACCCGCTCGCCTCGTGATTGCTAAATTTTCACCCATCGAAAGCCACTGTCGGTGACGCCGTGACTATCGATTCAATAATGGGTATCTGTTTGTGGTGACAAAACAACCGAGCGGCCATCAAGACAACGACCGGCTAAGGCCCCGGCGAGACGCCTTTCTCGACCGCTGGCCCGGGCCCTTTCTGACAATGTTAATCGTCGGGCTATTGATCGTTAGCGTTTCCCAGGTACTGTGCCCTCCGCGCATCGCCATTGTGATCAACAATGACCAGATCGAGGGGGCCATCGCGGCCTGGCAACGGCGTTATGAGCGGCCAGCGACGGCACTACAGCGACAACAAATTAAGCGCCAGGTTGTACAAGAGCATGTATTAGTCGCCGAGGCTCTGCGTCGCGGATTCGCCAGTCTGCCCCCGGTACAGCATCGAATCCAGCAACTGACCGAGATCGTGGGATCTGCAACATCCGAGCAGAATGGGGCCCTGCACGCACAAATACTGGCCAACGACACATTAATCCAACGATATCTAACCGACGCGCTTAAAGCTGACCTCGGCCACCAACTGACGGTCAACACACCAACCTCTGCTACCATCGCAGCTTATGCGCAGACGCACCCGCAGATGCTCGTCGGCCAGCCCATGCGTCAGGTCAGTCAAGTGTTCTTTGCTGACGCCAACACTGATGCAGGTGAGGACTCCAATACAGACCTACTGGCCGCGAGTGACACAAATGTAGAAGCCCACGCCCGTCAGGCCCGACAAACAATCATCGCCGATCAACTCTCTTTGCCGTCAGCGGTTGCCCTGGGCGACAGCTTCTATGGAGGACATCAACTGGCGCCGAAAACACAGTTACAACTGAGCGCCGTACTCGGCGAACCGGTGGCCGCTGTCGCCTTTGACTCGCCACCCCATCGCTGGTCGAGACCTCTCGCGTCACCCTATGGCTGGCATCTGATTCGAGTCAACAGCGTCTTACCCGCCATAGTCAGGCCGCGTATCGAGGTAGAACAAGCCATCACCAGGACTCTCATGGAAGCTAGCCACGCAAAACAATTGGAAGCCGCCATAGACGACATTGCAGCGAACTACAGCGTCTCAATCATCGCGGATCAATCCCTAACACCCCCCAATGTCCATACCAACCCTGAGGCACCATGAACCAAAGACAATGCTTGATTTGGCAGCAGTGGGCAGTCTCATCTGGCCAACTTATTCGTTCGGCAGTGCCGGCGAGCTACCTATTACTGGGGATTTTAATGCTCTGCAGCAAGGTTGCCGCCGATCCATTGACACCTTCTCTGCTGGAAATAACCGAGCAACCCGACAATCACTACAATGTGCTGTGGCGCACACCAACAACCACACTGAGCGGCAGTCCGATACCGCCACGCCCTACTTTTCCAGCGAATTGCAGTACTGTTGCACACAGCGAATTGCCGAGCATTGATAGCGGCCTCACTAAAACCCGTCGCTGGCAGGTCTATTGCCCGCCGTCTTTGGTAGGTGAAGTTATCGGAATAGAGCCTATCAAGAGCTATGCGGCTAATGGAATTTTACGGATAAAACTACTCGACGGGCGCCAGTTCAATCGAATATTAACCCCAACTGAACCACATTTTATCGTCCCCTCCCGACAAAGCACTAGCATGGTCTTCGGGCAATTCCTCCGCTTTGGGGCCGTTCACCTGGCCACCGGCCTAGATC
>JABMOJ010000361.1 GCA_013204195.1 SAR86 cluster bacterium | reverse complement strand
TGTGCAGGAACCGAGAGGAATCATGGCGCGATCAAGGGCAATATCCTTATCAGCCAGGCGTCGCAGGTAGCGCATCATCTCGGTTTCAGAATGATAGCGATTGAAGATCTCATGGCTGAGCACTTTGTCCTGACGCAGCAGTGCCTCAGGCAAGGTTGGCACCAAAACTGCCGCCATCTGTTGTGCGGTAATGCCGACGGCTTGATCAAGGGCAAACACTGACCACAGAGTTTCAACTGCCGCGGCAGTACTCGTCTCGTCCAGGGAGACGCTGACATGCTGATCATCCACTTCACGCAGGTTAATGCGCGCGGCGCGAGCGCGCTCAATGATGGCGCTGGTTTGAGTGCCGGTATGAATTGTTACTGTGTCGAAGAAATTATCGGCCAAGGTTTTGAAGCCGAGCTGAACAATACCCTGATTAAAAATCCGGGTTAGGTCATGCACTCGGCGGGCAATGGTTCGCAAACCATCGGGGCCGTGATAAACCGCGTACATGCTGGCCATCACCGCGAGCAGTACCTGGGCAGTACAAATGTTGCTCGTCGCCTTATCACGGCGGATATGCTGCTCGCGAGTTTGTAGGGCAAGGCGATAGGCTGGCTGGCCATGACTGTCAATGGAGACGCCCACAATACGACCCGGTAAAGCCCGCTTATAGCTTTCACGGGTTGCCATATAAGCGGCATGCGGCCCGCCGAACCCCAGAGGCACACCAAACCGCTGGCTGGTGCCGATGGCGACGTCGGCGCCAAGATCGCCTGGCGATTTGAGCAGCATCAACGCCAGCAGATCGGCCGCCATGACAACCAAGGCCTGCTTGGCATGCGCCTGTTCAATAATTTCTGTGTAATCACAAACTTCACCGCTGGCGGCGGGGTACTGCAGTAACACGCCAAAACACTCAATACCAGCCAGGTCTGTTGCTGGGTCGCCAACGACAACCTCAATACCCAGAGGGGCTGCGCGGGTTTGAATGACGTCAATGGTCTGAGGAAAGCAGTCGCGGGCGACAAAAAATGTTTGGCTTTTGGATTTACTTTGGCGCTGACACAAGGTCATGGCTTCGGCGGCGGCAGTAGCTTCGTCTAGCAAAGAAGCGTTAGCCATGTCCATGCCGGTCAGGTCAGCAATCATGGTCTGAAAATTCAGGATGGCCTCAAGGCGACCCTGAGAAATTTCGGGCTGGTAAGGCGTATAGGCCGTATACCAGCCAGGATTTTCCAGTAGATTGCGCAATATGACGCCAGGCGTATGACAGTTGTAATACCCTTGACCGATGTATGACGTGAACAACTGATTCTTGCTAGCAATCGTCTTGATGGCAGCCAGGGCATCCTGCTCGGTGCAGTTGAGGTCAAGGTTCAATGGCGCATCAGACAAAATAGCAGCAGGTACGACTTCTTTAATCAAGTCTTGCAATGAATCGACACCCAGTGTTGCCAGCATTTTTTGCCGATCCTCAGCACTAGGCCCTATATGGCGGCTGACAAAGTCGCCAAACGTGGCGTAGGCAGCACTGGCTGGAACGTTTGTCAGCGCAGCAGATTGACTGTTAGATAGGGTCATGTCGTTACCTTGTTCTTGTGAGTATTGCGGTTTTTATCGATTGTCTCGGCCAGCTGTCAGCTATTGCCGCGCCTTAATAACGTTTATGAGTCAAAGCAAGCCAGCGTTTCTGGCGCTTACAACGACGCCAACGACAAATATTAGTGGCGCCAAGGGTGCTGAAAAACATGTTCTGCCTGCTGCAGTCAGCAGTTTGTTATGACCGAACGCCGCCACCCAGCAGCATTAACACCTGGATGGCGACATCATGACCGCGCTGTTGGTCATACGTACTACTTAGTACGACTTTTAATATCGTCAACCGTTTGATCAACATAGACCGGAAAGGCGCGGCATAACGTGACCACCTGCTGCTTGATCTTTTCAATGGACGCCTCGTTATGGATGTCGTCCAGCACATCGCACATCCAGTTCGTCAATTGCACTGCTTGCTCTTCTTTGAAGCCGCGAGTGGTCATGGCCGGCGAACCAATGCGCAGGCCGCTGGTGACAAACGGCGACTGGGGGTCGTTGGGAACCGCATTCTTGTTGACCGTAATGTTCGCGCGCCCTAGGGCAGCGTCGGCTTCTTTACCCGTCAGGCCCTTGTCCACGAGGTCCACCAGAAACAAATGATTATGTGTACCGCCAGAAACAATGTTGTAACCCCGCGCTATAAAGGTGTTGGCCATGGTTTGCGCATTCTGAACCACCTGCAGTTGGTAGTCTTTGAACGACGGTTCGAGCGCTTCCTTGAATGCCACGGCCTTGCCCGCAATAACATGCATCAACGGCCCGCCCTGATTACCGGGAAAAATCGATGAGTTGAACTTCTTATCGAGATCTGGATGACCCTTCGACAAAATCAGCCCACCCCGTGGACCGCGCAGGGTTTTATGGGTCGTGGTAGTGACAACATGGGCGTGGGGCAGCGGGCTAGGATAGACACCCGCGGCGACCAGACCGGCAACGTGAGCCATATCGACAAACAAATAGGCACCGACAGTGTCGGCGATCTTGCGGAACCGAGCCCAATCGCAGATACCAGAATAAGCAGAGAAACCGGCAATGATCATTTTAGGCTTATGCTCGTCGGCAAGCGCCTGTACCTGGTCATAGTCAATTTCACCGGCATCGTTCAGGCCATACTGTACTGCATGATAGATTTTGCCGGAAAAGTTCGGCGTGGCGCCATGAGTCAGATGGCCACCATGGTCCAAGCTGAGCCCCAAAAATGTGTCGCCGGGCTTAAGCAGCGCCATAAAGACCGCGGAATTGGCCTGCGAACCGGAATGCGGTTGTACATTGGCGTAGTCACAGTCAAACAGGGTTTTGGCCCGATCAATAGCCAGCTGCTCAACCACGTCAACATATTCGCAACCTCCATAGTAACGCTTGCCAGGGTAGCCTTCGGCATACTTGTTGGTCAGCACTGAACCCTGGGTTGCCATCACCAGCGGGCTGGTATAGTTCTCTGAGGCGATCAGTTCCACGTGATCTTCCTGGCGGACCTCTTCGTTCTGCATGGCCTGCCACAGGTCTGGATCGTAATCTGCGAGGTGAACTGACTTGTCAAACATAATGCTGTCCTTCTATCTGCTGCTGCGTGTGTGCAAAATAACGAATTATTCGCTATTTATAAAATTGATATTTAAAATACATGTATTAATAATATTAATACTGCGTTCCTGCGGTATTGGCAGTATTGTTAGTGCCCGCCTGCATTTACCGGAGACCGATAGTGATTCGTAACTTACCCACAGATTTACTACGTTCCTTTGTCACAGTCTCAGAGCTCAATGGATTTACGCAAGCGGGTGAATTGCTGGGTCGTTCTCAGCCAGCGATCAGCCTTCAAATTAAGCGGCTTGAAGCACTGCTAGATTGTACGCTGTTTGCCCGCGAGGGTCAGCGCCTGCAGTTGACTCAAGCGGGCACACGATTATATCAATACGCCAAGGATATTCTAGCGTTGAACGATGCGGTATTCACCGACTTCAGCCAGTAAAAAATGACCGGCGTCGTGCGCTTTGGCATGCCCAGTGAGTTTGCCACGACCCTGCTGCCGAAAATATTGCGGGCTTGTACTCAGGCCTACCCAGGTGTTACCCTGGAAATCAACTGTGACCTAAGCAAGAATCTGCTAGCCCAGCCCCGCAAACAGTATGATCTGGTGCTGGCGCTGCAAGACGCGCCATCTCTGAAGCCCGCATCACGCCTCAAGGAAGAAGAGCTGGTGTGGGTCAGCAGTCCAGATCATGAAGTGCATCTGCAGGCGCAGTTGCCATTGGTGCTGGCACCCGAGCCCTGCGTTTATCGAATGCGAGCGATAGAGCGCCTAAATGCAGCAGGCAGGCCATGGCGCCTGGTGTATACCAATGCGGACTTAACGGGTATTCAAGCCGCCATCCAGGAAGGCCTCGGCGTCACCGTGCTGGCCCGCAATACAGTGCCCGACTCTTTGCGGGTGATGCCCGTTTCAGACAGATTCCCCCGCTTAGGTAAGGTGGGCATTCACCTTCTATACGACAAACGGACTAGCAGTGAAGCGATACTCAAGTTGGCAGAATACATTCGACTCAGCATTTGAGCTCGGTGTAAAAATGACTTAGCGAACGCCACTATTGACCAATCGATACGATTGACCTTGTCCCCAAAACTAGAACCACGACGAAGATGAGATTTCCGCTCGCGCTTCCAATCCTACCTGTCCAACAGTTTATAGACTAACCAGATGGAGGGTTTTAGAATGGAACAGCGATAATGGAAGGGAATGGGAATGCAAAGTATGCGAATAGTTCTAGCTTTACTGATTTTATTAGGTCCACTCAGCGTTAGCGCCAGTGAGTTTGATGAGACAAAAGCTTTGGCTGAACAGGGCGATGCCGATGCGCAGTTCGCCCTGGGATACAATTACTACGCAGGTATAGGGGCTCCGCAGGATTATAAAGAAGCTTTGAAGTGGTATCAGGCTAGTGCTGCACAGGGTGATCAGTACGCACAGTCTTCTTTAGCTAAAATGTACTATGACGGTGAGGGCGCTCCTCAGGATTATAAAGAAGCTTTGAGGTGGTTTAAGGCAAGTGCCGTGCAGGGATACGCAAGCTCGCAGTACTACTTAGCGATAATGTACCAAAATGGTGAAGGGACTCCTCAGGATTATGAGGAAGCTTTCAAATGGTTTGGCGCTAGTGCCGAGCAGGGAAATGATGGCGCACAGAACAACTTAGCCGTGTTGTACAGCAATGGTGAAGGGACGCTTCAGAATGATAAGGAAGCGATGAAGTGGTATCGGGCTAGTGCTGAACAAGGATATACCCAAGGGCAGTTCAACTTAGCTTTGATGTACGTTAAAGAGGAAGGTGCTCCCCAGGATTATAAGTCTGCTCACATGTGGTGGTCGATCGCAGCCGCCAGTGACCATGCAGCAGCGGCAAAGAACAGGGACAAGGTTGCTGGAATGATGACCCCGGCCGACATCAGTGAAGCTCAGCAGATGGCCAGCGATTGGCTCAAGGCTCATCCTTAGGCGCTCAGCTACTTTCTCCGACGTCTCGGCATGCGCATACCGTTGATGATTGGCGTGCTAGGTGAAACAATCATGCTGACAGGTGCCTGTGAACAAGCGGCAAAGACAGCCGCTGTTTTAGCGCTATAAATCAGATCGCATGGGTGAACCAGCAAACTTTTCTTTCAACAATATGCGGTGTTAGGGAGGCCACATCACTGACGTTTAACAACTGACTGAGTGGAGGCCAACACGTTGCATAGATAACAT